>JACQTN010000483.1 GCA_016210785.1 Armatimonadota bacterium | reverse complement strand
GTGGCCGAGCGCGACGGCCCCACCGTTGACGTTGAGCCGTTCCGGGTCGAGCCCCAGGTCACGCACGCAGGCCAGCACCTGTACCGCAAACGCCTCGTTCAGCTCCACCAGGTCGACGGCGCTCAGGTCGAGCCCGGTGCGGGCCAGGACCTTGCGCGTGGCGGGCACCGGGCCGATGCCCATGTAGGATGGGTCCACGCCGGCCACGGCGGTGCCGGCGATCCTGGCCATGGGCTCGAACCCCAGCGCGGCGGCTCGGTCCGCGGCCACAAGAAGCAGCGCCGCCGCGCCGTCGTTGATGCCCGAAGAGTTGCCCGCCGTCACCGACCCACCATGGCGGAAGACGGCCGGCAGCTTCGCCAGGCGCTCCAGCGAGGTGTCGGGGCGCGGGCCCTCGTCCGCGTCCACCATCAGTGTCTGGCCTCCGCGCTGCGGCACGGCCACGGGGACGATCTCGTCGCGGAAGCGCCCCGCGGACGCCGCCGCCACGGCCCGCCGGTGACTCTCCAGCGCAAACCGGTCCTGCTCCTCCCGGGGGATCTGGTATCGCTCCGCCACGTTCTCCGCGGTCTCGCCCATGCTGTGCGGCGGATAGACTTCCGCCAGGCGCGAGTTGACGAAGCGCCATCCCAGCGTGGTGTCCTGCAGCCGGATCTCGCCGCGGGGAAACGCCCCGTCGGGCTTGGCCATGACGAAGGGGGCCCGCGTCATGCTCTCCACCCCGCCGGCGATGCAGACCTCTGCCTCGCCGGTGGCGATGGCCTGGGCCGCGGTGGCCACGGCCTGCAGGCCGGACCCGCACAGCCGGTTCACGGTCTGCCCGGGCACATCCACCGGGAGACCCGCCAGCAGCAGCGCCATCCGCGCCACGTTGCGGTTGTCTTCCCCCGCCTGGTTGGTGCAGCCGAAGATGACGTCGTCCACCTGGCGGGGATCGAGCCCGGTGCGCTGCACCAGCGCACGGATCACGTGGGCGGCCAGATCGTCGGGGCGCGCGTCCTTGAGGGCGCCGCCGTACCTCCCGACGGGCGTGCGCACCGCGTCGACGATCACGACATCCCTTCCTGTCATCGCCGCCTCCCTCGGGCATCTGCCACGGGCCGGGCGCCGGAGCACCCGCTCAGCCTGATTGTACCCCGCCCTCGCCCCACCACCCACTGAGCATCCCGGCCGCGGCGTGGTGGCCTCTGCTTCTCCTGTGCCGGAAGCTTCCAGATCTGGCGGTCCCCAAACACTCCTCAGCGCCCCGCGTAGCGCGGCGGGCGCTTCTCCAGAAACGCCTGCACCCCTTCCCTGTGGTCCGCGGTGCGGCCGGCGGCCTCTTGGAGATAGGCCTCGTACTCCAGCGCCCCTTCCAGGTCGGCGCTCTGGGCACGGGCGACGGCGCGCTTGATGAGTCCGTACGTCCTGGTGGGACCCGCCGCCAGGCGCCTCGCCAGCTCGGCGGTGGCGTCTACCAGGTGCTCCGCGGACACCACGCGGTTCACCATCCCCAGCCGCAGCGCCTCCTGCGCGCTCACCGGCTCCGCCAGGAACATCATCTCCAGCGCCCGCGCCGTCCCCACCAGGCGGGGCAGAAAGTAGGTGCTGCCGGAGTCGGGGATCAATCCCACGCGGCTGTAAATCTGCACGAAGGTCGCCTGCTCGGAGGCGATGCGCTGGTCGCAGGCCAGGGCCAGGCGGCAGCCCGCGCCCCCGGCCAGGCCGTTCACCCCGGCGATCACCGGCTTCTCCATGGTCGCGATCCGCGAGATGATGGGATTGTACCGCTTGCGCAGCAGGGCCAGGGGCGTCAGCCCCAGCGACGCCGGCTCTTTCAAGTCCTGCCCCGAGCAGAACCCGCGCCCCGCGCCGGTGATGACCAGGCAGCGCACCTCCGGATCGCGCTCCGCCTGGCGCAGTGCCTCCTGCAGCCCGGAGGCCACCGCCTCGTTGACCGCGTTGAGAACCTCCGGACGGTTCAGCGTTACCGTGAGCACACCGTCCGACTTCTCCGAAAGCACCGCCCGCTCCATGACAGATTCCTCCCGACCGCGTCGCTCGCCCCGCATCCCGGCGGCTCGCTGGCCGCGAGCACCAGCGCGCGGCGGCCGCCTCAGCGCCCCGTGAATTTCGGCGACCGCTTGTCCAGAAATGCGCGCACACCCTCGCGCCGGTCCTCCGTGGCAAACAGCAGGTAGAAGCACTTGCGCTCGTAGTCCAGCCCGCCCTCCAGAGTGGTGTCGAAGGCTCGCAGCACCGCCTCCTTGGCCAGCCGCACCGCCACCGGGGCCTTGGACGCGATCTCCCGCGCCACGCTCTTCGCCTCGTCCAGGTAGAGTTCCACCGGCACCACGCGGTTCACCAGCCCGGCCGCCGCCGCCTCGCGGGCCGTGATCAGCCGACCCGTCAGCACCATCTCCATGGCCACGCACTTGCCGACGGCGCGGGTCAGCCGCTGCGTACCTCCCGCGCCCGGCATGATACCCAGGTTGATCTCGGGCTGGCCGAACCGGGCCGTCTCGGACGCGATGATGATGTCGCACAGCATGGCCAGCTCGCAGCCGCCGCCCAGGGCGTATCCGCTCACCGCCGCCACCAGCGGCGTGGTGATCTTGCGGATGCGCTCCCATTGCTGAAAGCGATAGGCCAGGTACATGTCCACCACGGTGGCGTCGGCGAACTCCCGGACGTCAGCGCCCGCGGCGAAGGCGCGCTGGTTGCCCGTGAGGAGGATGCAGCGCACTCCCTCGTCGCGGTCGAAGGCCTCCATGGCCTCCACCAGTTCGTCCATCAGCGCCCGGCTGAGGGCGTTGAGCACGTCGGGCCGGTGGAGCTGCACCACGCCGACGCCGTCTTCCGCGCCGGTCAGGATGTACTGGTAGGTCACGGCTCACCTCCGAGGCGCATCACCCTACCCCGCTCGCCGACTTCGCGGCGCCCCCGGACTCTCCGGACACCGGCGCACAGATGATGCTCGGACCGACGCTCCTGAGATCTCCAAGATCCTGGTGTCGGCCTCACGCAAGCAGCCGGCCGCACCGGCCGCCGAAGGCATGGGCCTGCGGCCGCGCCGGTGCAGAAGGCACGGTCGCCGGCGCCGGTGAGAACCAGCACGCCCACGCCATCGTCTCACGCCGCATCCTCGAAGGCCCGGCGCATCTCGCGCAGGGTCTTGAAGGCCAGGGCGTTGTGGACGTGGGGCCGGGGGATGGCGACGGTGGCGCGGGGGCCGTCCTTCTCGTACCGGATCTGCTCGAAGTGCAGGTCGTTCGGATTCTGGGGGGAGAACATGGCAACCGCCTGCTTCGGCCGCCGCGGCGGGGTCTCCTTCCGGCCGCCCCGGACAGCCGCCCCAGGCGCGGCCTGGCACCGCCTGTCTTCAGGCCGCGCCGCAGCGTCCGCGCCAGCGGCCACGCCGCTTCTTCTATTCCTGCCGCTCCTGGGTGATGAAGACCTCGTAGCCCTTGCTGCGCAGATCCTCTGCCAGCCGCTCCGCCTCTGCCCGCTGGCCGAATCCTCCCACCTGCACCTTGTAGGGGTTCGCGCCGGTGATCACCGGCGCGAACCCCTACAAGGTGCAGGTGGGAGGATT
>JACQTN010000445.1 GCA_016210785.1 Armatimonadota bacterium | reverse complement strand
GTTTCAGGGGGTTCACATGGGGGCGACGAAGAGTCGCCCCCGTCCCGAGACATCGGGAAGGGTGGAATGGCGTAAAGCCATTCCACCCAACCTTACACGCTAGCAGAACCGCGCCAGATCTACCCCGCCCTTTACGCGACCGACGCCGACGCCCCCTGCGCCAAGACCGCAGCCAGGGCATTCTCCAGGACGTCCAGCGCCCGGGTGATCTGCTCCTCGGTGATGACCAGCGGCGCCATCACCCGGATCACGTTGTTGTAGATTCCCGCCCTGGGCAGCACGACGCCGCCCGCCATGGCCCGGCCGATGATCGCCGCGGTCTCCTCCGGCGCCGGCGCCTTCGTGCCGCGGTCGCGCACCAGCTCCATCGCCACCATCGCGCCGAGCCCGCGCACGTCACCGACCAGTGGGAAGCGGGCCTGCATGGCCACGAACCGATCCCGCACCGTCCGCCCCAGCCACTCCGCGCGCGCCAGCAACCCTTCCTCCTCGATCACGTCCAGGACGGCCAGGGCCGCGGCGCACGCCACCGGGTTGCCCACGTAGGTGCCGCCCAGCGTCCCCTCCGGCAGCGCGTCCAGGACCTCCGCTCGCCCCAGCACCGCGGACAGCGGCAGCCCCGCGGCCAGCGACTTGGCGACGGTCACCAGGTCGGGCTCCACACCCCAGTGCTGCACGGCCCACCACCGCCCCGTGCGGCCGAGCCCCGTCTGAATCTCATCGGCGATGAGGAGGATGCCGTGCCGGTCGCACAGAGTGCGGAGCCCGGGAAGAAACTCCGGCGGCGGCACGATGAATCCACCCTCGCCTTGCACCGGCTCCACGATCACCGCGGCCACGCGCTCGGGCGCCACCACGGTACAGAACGCCTCCTCGATGCGGGACAGCGCGTACTCCGCCGCCCGCTCCGGTCCCACCGGGGACCGGTACGGATACGGGAACGGTACCCGGTAGACCTCGGGGACAAAGGGGCCAAAGTTCCACTTGTAGGGGAAGACCTTGCTGGTGAGGGACATGGCCATGTAGGTGCGCCCGTGGAAGGCGCCCTCGAAGGCCAGGATCGCCGGCCGGCCGGTGGCGGCGCGGGCGATCTTCACCGCGTTCTCCACCGCCTCCGCCCCGGAGTTGAAGAGCGCGGCTTTCCAGCCACCGCGCCCCGGCGCCAGGACCACCAGCCGCTCCGCCAGAGCGATGTAGGACTCGTAGGGGACCGCGCTGAAGTCGGTGTGGGTGAACCGGGCGGCCTGCTCCTGGATCGCCCGCACCACCCGCGGGTGGCTGTGCCCGACGGCAAGACACCCCCAGCCGCCCGTCAGGTCGATGCACGGGCGCCCCTCCTGGCGGTAGAGGAGGGCGCCCTCCGCGCGGGTCACCAGCCACGGCGCCTGCACGCCAATGGCGCGCGCCACCGCGCGGGCCTTTCTCGCCTGCCACTCCGTGCTCAATCGACCCACCTCCTGCGGGCGCGTACCACGCTCCCAACGACATTGTACGGCGGCGGCGGCTCCGCGCGCCCTCCCCCCTTGACCCGAGGGGGGAATCCCTCCGGCGCCCGATTCTGCGCCGGCGCGCGCGCGCCTATGCTGAGCGTAGGAAGAAGCATGTTTGATGCCGGCCAACTGGGCAGGAGGCGGACGCTGGCGTGCACGAGTTCAGTCTGATGGAACAGGCAATCCAGATCGTGAAAGCGTCGGCGCGGGACCACCACCTCCACGACGTGACCGACATCTCGATGGTGGCGGGCGCGCTGGCGGGGGTCAACGTGGACGCCCTGCGCTTTGCCTTCGAAGTGCTCAAGGCGGACGATCCGGTGGTGGCACACAGCTCCCTGGAGATCACCGAGGAAGCGGGCACCGGCGTCTGCCCGCGGTGCGGGGAGACGTCGCCGGTGTGGCACTTCGATCTCCGGTGCCCCCGGTGCGGATTTCTGCCCATGGAAACCGTCGGTGGTGACGCGCTGTACGTGAAATCCATCAGTGGGGGCAGATGCGATGGCTGAGATCCTGGTCATGAAGGCGGTCAACGCCGAGAACGAGGCGTTCGCCCGGCGCGTGCGCGAGAGGCTGGCGGAAGCCGGCGTGCTGATGATCAACCTGATGTCCGGCCCCGGGGCGGGCAAGACGACGCTGCTGGAGAAGACCCTGGGCCGCCTCGGCGACCGGTACCGGTTCGCGGCCATCGAGGGCGACCTCTTCACCGACCGCGACGCTCGCCGGCTGGAGCGCTTTCACATTCCCGTGATCCAGCTCAACACGCAGGGATCCTGCCACCTCACCGCCCAGATGATCGAGGCTGCCATAGAGAAGATGCCGCTCGCGGGGCTGGACTTCCTGTTGGTGGAGAACGTGGGCAACCTGGTCTGCCCTTCCTCCTTCAACCTGGGGGAGCAGCGGCGGGTGACTCTGCTGTCCATCAGCGAGGGCAGCGACAAGATCGCCAAATATCCCAAGGCGTTCCGCACCGCGGACTGCCTGGTGGTCACCAAGCTGGACCTGCTGCCGGCCACGGACTTCTCCCTGGCGGAGGTTGCCGCGGACTTCCGCGTGGTCAATGCCCACAGCCCCATCCTGGCCCTGTCCGCGAAGACGGGAGAGGGAATGACCCAGTGGTATCAGATGCTCAAGACGTGGAAGGCGGAGGAGGACGCGCGGCCGCGCGTGGCGTGAGGATGGACTAGGCCCCGCTACTTTCTACGAGGAGCTTCCTGGGTTGGCATTTCCCAGACAGCTTCGTAGCCTCCCGCTCTCACCGTCTCAGGGCTCGCGAGGCCCCGCGACCTTGTACAAGTAGCTTCCTGGTTTGGCATTCGCCGCACAGCTTCCGAGCGCCGCGAGCGCCGCCACGTCCGCGATCCGCTCCAGTGACATCAGCCCGTTGAGCAGGTCCTCCGCGCGCCCGCGCGTTAACGTCGCCTGAGCCAGCGACCGGAACTTGGCGCACAGCTCGTCGTCGGACGACGGATTGGCGGGATCCCCCTTGGGGGTCGTGACGTGGGCGGTGAACTCGCGGCGATCCCGTGTCCGCACCGTGACCTCCGACTCCGTATTCGCGAAGCCCGGGACCACCTCCGCGGTCACGCGCTTCTGCAGGACCACCAGGGCGGGCCTGCGCACCTGGGCGTCGGTGAACTGGTCCTCGCCCGCGGCGCCTTCCGCCAGGGCCACGGCCACGCAGTAGTAGACGCTGAACTTGCCGGCCAGGCCGGTGGCGGGATCGGTCTGCCCCGCCGCGTCCACGGTGTACCGTGGCACGCGGCAGCGCACCGCCTCGATGTCCTCCGGTCGCACCCCGTGGGCGCGCCGGATCTCCATCGCGGCGTCGATGGCCGGGTGGGCCAGCCGGCAGGCGGCGTGGGGCTTGAAGGTGTTGTGCATGATCTCGAACGGCCGCCCCAGGTTCTCCACCGCCACTTCGGGCCGCGCGTCATCCTCGCCGAGCACGTCCAGCAACCCCTGCCGTCCCTCGATGATCGTCTCGGAGCAGGTGAGACCCTCTTTTGCCAGCATCGCGGCCAGCAGCCCGTCCTGCGCCGCCTTCCCCGCGTGAAACGGCTTGGCCATGGTGCCAAAGACCTGGCGCAGCCCGGAGGCCTGCGTCGCCGCCAGCCCCAGCGCCCATACCGTGGCGCGCTGATCCAGGCCCAGCAACTTCGCCGCCGCGGCGGCCGCACCCAGCCGCCCCATCGTCCCCGTGGCGTGCCATCCGCGGCTGTAGTGGGCCGCGCCGATGGCCATCCCGACACGGGCCTCTACCTCGTAGCCGATCGCGAGCGCCTCGATCGCGGCATTCCCGCTCAGGTGGTACATCTCGCCCAGCGCGAAGATGACGGGAATCACCGGCGCGCTGGGATGGATGACCGCGCCCATATGCACGTCGTCGTAGTCGAGGGCGTGGGACAGGGTCCCGTTGACCAGCGCCGCCTGCAGCGCGCTCGTGCGGCGGTCCGTCCCGAAGATGGTGGCCTGCTCGCACCCTCCGGTCTGGGCGGCGACCTTCACCAGCACGGACGCCAGGGGTGACGTGGCGCCGCCCAGCGTCACCCCCGTCCAGTCCACGAAGCAGCGCTTCGCCTGGTGCACGACCTCCGGCGGAAGGTCTCCGTAGGCCGTCTCCACGATGAAGCGCGCGAGCCGCGTCGTAACGTCCATAACGTCCCCCCTCCCCATTCCTTCTTGAATGTGTTCTCCGCCGCGGCCCCGTTCACCCGCGCGGCACGACCGCGGGTCTTGGGAGGCGCCTGGTTCACACAGGCCTTCACGCGCTCCGCCCGCTCGTGCGGGGCACCCCCAGGCACGATGCTGCGCATACCCGATGCGCATGCGCAGCGCCGCGGGCACACTGACCTGTGGCCGGGACATCGGGCGTCCTGGGAGAGTAGGCGCATGCCCGTGTCCTCGACACGAAACCGCTCGGCGGAGGGAAAACATGCGAAGCGTGCGCATCATCGTGTGGGCCCTGGTGCTCGCCCTGGCGGTGGCCACGGCGGGCTTCTCCCAGCAATCCACCCGCCCCACGAACCTGGCGTCGTACGGGTATCGGGTACTCACCAATGCCCGGATCAACCTGTACATGGACAACTGGGGCCGGGGCTATGTCTTTGACGGCAACAAGAAGCTCTGGTTCCGCATCCCGGAGGTCCAGGTGCTGAACAGGATTCAGCCCGCCTACGCCAAGGTCAGCAACACCATGGCGCTGATCTACGCCGCGGACATCCCGGTGGTCTACGACACCTCCAGGCCCAACGACAGCCCGTGGGTCTACAACAACGAGGTCCGCTCGCCTCGGAACCCGTGGTACTCCTTCTCGCGCTCCAGGGACGCCAACTGGGTCGCGCAGGCCAACGACAACCTGGCGCTCGCCGCGGCCACCAACTGGATTACGGTGTACGACTACACGCTGCACCGCTGGGTCAACGTGGAGCGGGGCGCCGATGACTCCACGGGCGACCTGCCCCGGAACTTCGTGCTCACGCCCACGACGGTGACGGCAAAGTCCCTCAACGGTCCGTTCTTCGTCTACACGCTGGGCAGCGGGCGGTGGACGTCTAGATAGCGCCAGAGGCCGAGGCGGGGGAAAATCATCTACGCGTCCGATGGCCCGGACGCGTGCGCGGGTTTACGCTCACAGGGGACACCCCCGGGCCACAGGGGGAGGTGCGCGGACGTGAACGCGGTGGAACTGGCCGGCCGGATCGAGCACGCCGTGCTGAATCCGCAGGCCACAGAGGAGGACCTGGCCGACGGCGCGCGGCTGGCCGCGCGGTGGAAGGTGCGGGCCCTGGTGGTGAAACCGTGCCACGTCGCCGCCGCCGCGCGCCTGCTGGCCGGCACCGGCGTCAAGGTCGTGACCGTGGTCGGCTTTCCGCACGGGGGGCAGGCGACGGCGGTGAAGGCGGAGGAGACGGCAGACGCGGTAGCCCG
>JACQTN010000431.1 GCA_016210785.1 Armatimonadota bacterium | reverse complement strand
TCATCCCGCTCTCCACGGCATACGCGGTGTGCGAGGCGTTCGGGTGGGAAGCGGGACTGGATCGTACCTTCAAGGACGCGCCGATGTTCCTGGGCCTGTACACGGGGATGCTGATCACCGGCGCCCTGGTGGTGCTGATCCCCAGGCTCCCGCTGATCCCGGTGATGCTGGCCTCCCAGGTGCTCAACGGCATCCTGCTGCCGGTCATCATGGTCTTCATGCTCATCCTCTCCAACGATCGCCAATTGATGGGAGAGTATACTAACAACCGGGGATTCAACCTGATCGCCGGGTTCACGGTGGGCGCTCTGGTTATCCTCACGCTGCTGCTCGTGTTGCTCACGCTCTTCCCCCACCTCCTCGCTGGCTGAGACGCTGCCCACCAAACTGGCTTTCGGGCTTTCGCGATGCCGGTGGGTGCAGTAGAATCTCAGCGAGATGCGGAGAAATGGTTTCATCGGGCTGGTCCGTCCGCCGCACGGCGTGGTGGAAAGTGGTGACCGCGGGGGGGCAGCGGTGCAGGTGACGACGAAGCGGTGGGTGATCATGGGTCTGGCGCTGGGGTGCGCGGTGACCGCGCTCCTGATTTCCGTGTGGCCGCGCCGTGTACCGCCGCCCACGCGGGGCAGATCGGTGCTGGTGCCCGACCGCATAGCGTCGCCCGGCCTGGCGCCCGCGTCCAACGGACTGCACGAGGAGCTGCCCCGCACCGACCGCAGGCTCGTCCTGGTCATGGGGCTGGACGAGGTGCAGGGGAGCCACCGCGCCGACACGCTGATTCTGGTGTCCATCAGCCCGCGTCCTCCGCGGGCGGCGCTGGTCTCCATCCCCCGCGACCTCCGCGTGCGCCTGGCCGGCCGCGGATGGAACAAGATCAACTCCGCCTACGCGTACGGCGGCCCCTCCCTCACGGTGCGCGCCGTCGAGGATCTGCTCCGCCTGCCCATTGACCACTACGTCACGGTGGACTACGAGTCGTTCCGGCGGGTGGTGGACCAGCTCGGCGGCATCCAGTACACCGTGGAGCAGCGGATGTCCCACGTGGACCGGGCGCAGGGCCGGATTATCAACCTGCAGCCGGGCCCGCAGCGACTGGACGGCGAGCGCGCCCTCCAGTACGTGCGCTACCGCGGCGACGGCCGGGGTGACACCGGCCGGGTGACGCGGCAGCAGCTCCTCCTGCGGGCGGCGCTGGCCCAGTGGCGGACGCCGGCCACGCTGGCCCGGCTGCCCCTCCTGATGCCCACCCTGATCGGGATGTTCCGCACCAACCTGGCGGCGTCCGAGGCCGTCCACCTGGTGGGCGTGCTGCGCCAGGTGTCCGTGGAAGAGGTCCGCGTGATGACGGTGACGGGCGTGGCCGATACGATTGGGGGCGTCGCGTACGTCGTGGCCGATCTGGCAGAGGTGCGCCAGTCGGTCCGCGCCTTCCTGCTGATGCCTCCGGAGGTTCTGCCGGAGGGTGGCACGGCGCCGAAACCGGCCGGGGCGGCACCCGGCACGCCGGCTCCCACGCCGGGAACACCGTCACCGGCGCAGATCACCCCGGGCCCGCCCGCACCGCCGCCACCCCCGGCGCGGCGGGGTCTCGTGCCGTAGCACCGGCGCAGCCCCACGAGAACAGGCATCCCCGCACAAACGGCGCGGCGCGGGTCATGCGACCCGCGCCGCGCCCGTTCCCGTTCGGGGGGAGTCCCTACATGTCCATGTCCTCCGGCATGCCGCCTGGCCCGCCCGGCATGGCCGGCCTCTTCTTCTCCTTCTTCTCCACCACGACCGCCTCGGTGGTCAGCAGCAGGGACGCGACGCTCGAAGCGTTCTGCAGCGCCAGCCGGGTCACCTTGGTGGGGTCCACGATGCCGGCCTTGACCAGGTCCTTGAACCGGCCGTCCAGCACATCATAACCCGTCCGGCCGGATTCACTCTTGAGGCGCTCAACGATCAGGCTGCCCTCGGCGCCCGCGTTGGCCGCGAGCTGGCGAGTGGGTTCCTCCAGGGCCCGCCGGACGAGGTTGACGCCGATCTTCTCGTCGCCCTCCGCCTCGATCTTCTCCACCGCGGCCTGCGCCCTGATCAGCGCCGTGCCGCCGCCCGGGACGATGCCCTCCTCCACCGCCGCCTTGGTGGCGTTGAGGGCGTCCTCGAAGCGGTGCTTCTTCTCCTTCATCTCGGTCTCCGTGGCCGCGCCCACCTTGATCTGGGCCACGCCGCCGCTCAGCTTGGCCAGCCGCTCCTGCAGCTTCTCGCGGTCGTAGTCGGAAGTGGTCTCCTCGATCTCCTTCTTGATGGTGGCGATGCGGCCCTGGATGTCCTTTTTCTCGCCGCGGCCGCCGATGATGGTGGTCTCCTCCTTCTCCACCCGCACCTTGTCAGCCCGGCCCAGCATCTCTGCCTCGACGCTCTCCAGCTTGATGCCGATGTCGTCGCTGACTACCTTGCCGCCGGTGAGAGTGGCCATGTCCTGCAGCATGGCCTTGCGCCGGTCGCCGTAGCCGGGCGCCTTCACGGCGATGCTGGGCAGGACGCCGCGCAGCTTGTTCACCACGAGGGTGGCCAGCGCCTCGCCCTCCACGTCCTCGGCGATGATCACCAGCGGCTTGCCGAACCGGATGACCTTCTCCATCAGCGGCACGATGTCGCGCGCCGAGGAGATCTTCTTGTCGGTGAGGAGGATGAAGGG
>JACQTN010000430.1 GCA_016210785.1 Armatimonadota bacterium | reverse complement strand
GTACTGGTAGGGCAGCGTGGCCGCGTTCCTGGCCGGGGGAAGGATCGTGAGCGCCGCGGCCGCCAGCACCACCGCCAGGCTCAGCGCCGACTCGGCGCGCACTGTCCGCAGGAACGTCCGGCGCGTCCGCGCCGCGGCCTCCGGGTCCGCCGGCGCGCGGGCGGCCTGCTCCAGGCGCGGCCGCAGCAAGAAGCGGTTGACGGCGGCCAGCGCCAGCACCGGCAGCAGCAGCGCGATCTTCGCGATGAGGGTCAGGCCATACAGCGTGTCGCGCAGTTCCCGCACCGCGGGGACGTGCTGCATGGCCGCGTAGACGCCGGTGGCCACTAGTAGCGCGACGCTCGCGGCGGCGGTACGGCTGAACCTGGCTACCAGCGTGCCCCACAGGCGGGCGCGTACGCCGGGGTCGGCACCGCGCCAGGCGGGCGGCAGCGCGAACGCGACGACGGCGAGCCCGCCGACCCACGCCGCCGCCGCGGCGAGATGCAGCCAGTCCGCCGCCACCGCCGCGCCGCCCCGCGCGCCGGCGTGGCTGGCCAGGCTGTGGGTGAGCAGCAGGAACGCCGCGGCGATCAAGGGGGGCCACCCGCCCCGCCGCAGCAGGGCGGCCACGGTGATCGCCAGCACGACGCGAGTGGCGATCAGTCTTCCGGGCGGTGATCCCAGCGCGTCGGCCAGCACCGCGCCCATCGCGGTACCTCCGGCCAGGTCCGCGGCCTGTCTGATCAGCAGCGCCATCTCCGCGGCATTCCCCGTCGCCGCGGCTACCGCGCCCGCGATCCCCACCTTTGTCAGCGCGGCCCGCACGCGCTCCGAGAGGGCGGACGCATCGGGCGCGCCGGTCTCTTGCAGCGCAGGCACGATCACCAGCCTCCACGTCATCGCGCATCCCGCCAGCGCCAGCGACGCCAGCAGCGTCAGCCACCGCAGCGCGAGCGGTACGGGAGGGAGCCTGCGCTCCGCGCCGGCCAGTTCCGCAAAGGCGCCCGGGGCCAGCGCGCCCACCGTGACCGTGTAGGCGCCCTGGCTGGGATGGCCGTCCACCTGGGAGATGACGCGCCAGGCGACCGTGTAGACGCCGACCTCCCGCGCCTCCACCTGCACCGCGGCCGAGCGCCGGTCCGGCGACACCTCCACATAGCGGTCCACCCGCCGGGCGCGCCGGTCCAGCACCTGGATGCGGATGCGCGTCGGATCGACGGGCTCGCTGAAGACCAGGCTGAGGCCCGACAGGCGCTTGAGGACTAGGCTGTTCGGCGCGGGCTCCGCCCGCTCCAGCGTCGCGTGCGCCTCCGCCCGGCCGGCCAGGGCGGCAACCAGGAGGAGCAGGGCCATCGCCTGTCTCATTGGGGCGGCTCGATCCGCAGGGGCGCGTCGAAGTCGTAGTAGGTCATCACCAGGTGGTTGCCAAACCCGACCATCGCCTCGCGCCGCAGCCGGTGGGTGCGCTCGCTGATCCACAGGGCGTGGCGCCCGCGCACCTGAGAGATCGGCACTTTGAACGTGACGATCACCACGCGGCACGGCTCGCCGTCGATCGCATCGCGGTGTCCCAGTTGCGCCGAAGCCGCGGCCCGCGCGTACCGGAAGTCCGGCCACGTAAACGCGTGCGCCTGCGTCTCCACGTTCCACCCACCGGCGCGCTGGCGGTAGATGGTGTTCCCCACCGCCACCGTCTCACGCCCTCCCACCACGCGCTGCCGGTACCGGTCGGGCGCGGAGAACTCCAGCTCCGCCAGCGTGAAGTCGCCGCGGCCGTCGGTGAACTGCTGGCGCACGCGCAGCGACCGCAGCAGGTTCATGGCCCGGTCCATCTGCTGCAGCAGCGCCACGGCACCGGGATCGGTGGTGGCGCGTACCGTGCTGACGTCATAGACGGGCACCACGGGGAACGCATAACGGACGGAGGGACGCCCGGCGCGCCGGACCTGCGCCTCGATCATCCACAGGGCCGCGGCCGTGAGGTACCTGCCGCGGACGGCGTACCGCCCGTCGCCCTGCGGCGAGGCCTCCGCGTGGCTCTTCGGCCCCTGGCCCTCAACGGGCGTGAAGGTGAGTTCGACCCGGGCGTCGGACACCGGGCGGCCGTTCTCCTGCACGCTCACCTCAAAGGTGGACTCGGCCACCTGGTAGGGCGCGATCCGCAGCCGGAGCGCCAGCCCGGACGCTTCCCCGGCCAGGGTGACCTCTCCGACGGCGGGCTGCGAGGCGGCCCGGTGGGCCACAGGGATCAGGGTGAGGGTGGCAGCGCCCAGGATGACGACCAGGGCGAGCAGGGTCTCGGTCATCATGGAGACGGCGAGTTGCGCGCGGGCCACCGCACCCTCCCCCGGACCCTGCGAGCCGGCGGCCGCCGCGCGCTCGATCCGCGGCCGCAGCCGGAAGCGGTTCCACGCGCCCAGGGCCACGATGGGGAGCAGGAACATGATCTTGCCCGCCAGCACCCGGCCGTAGCCCGTACCCAGCACCAGGTCCCAGTCGTGCACATGCGCCACGGCGCTGATCGCGCCCGTTCCGAAGAGCACCGCGACGGCGGTGCTGGTCACCCGGTTCACCCCGCTCACCACGCTGCCCGCCAGAGCGGCCCACAACTCCTCGCCCAGGAGGCGTCCCTGGGGGTACACCACCATCACGAAGTATGCGTGCCCGCCGATCCAGACCGAGGCGGCGAACAGATGGAACCAGTCAACCACCACGGTCCAGATGCCGTGGGCCACGGCGTGCCCCCCCAGGCTCACCCCGAGCAGAAGCGCGCCCACCACGGGAATGTCTGGCGCCGTGTACATCCGCACCCCCTCGTCTCCGGCCGCCGTCTCTTCGGCCGCGGCGCGGGGACTGAGGCGGAGGATGATCAGCGCCACCACCGCCGCGACGCGCAGCAGGGCGGCCTCGCCGGGCAGGGAGCGCAGGAACGGGCCGACGGCTATCGTCGCGCCACCGCCGCCAGTCAACCGCGCCACCATCACCACGCGGCCGTAGAGATAGGCGAGATCGGCACCGGTGGCGAGCACGAGAGTCACTCCCGCCACCAGCACGATGAAGCCCAGCCGCCGGTTGGCCCGGTGGATGAGCGCGGCCGCTTGCGAATCGGGCAGCGCCGTCCGCGAGGGGAGCAGGACCAGGTGGTGGGCCAGAATGCCGCCGGCCAGGAGCAGGGTGGAGCACAGCACCACCCACCGGGTGACGATCTCGAGGACAGTGGGCGAGCGGGCCTCGCTGATCGCGAGGACAAGCGTACCCCAATCGATTGCCGGGGGCATCTCTCGATCCTCCGAAAAAGCCGCGGCGATCCGCTACCCGCCAACGCGCGATGCGTTTCCCGGACCGGCGCCTGCATCGTGAGATACTCCACACGGAGAAGAAGCCCTCCGTCACTTCAGCGTCAGCAGGAAGGCAATGATGTCACGCCTGTCCTGCTCGGCCGGCAGAAGCAGCTCGGCCGGCGGCATGGGGGATGGGCTAGGGAAGCGAGGGACGACATAGGCATTGGGTTTCTCGATGGACTCCCGGATGTACGCCTCCAGGCCGGGCCAGGTGCGCCCGGGCCGCTCGCGCGCCAGGTCACGGACGCCAACCTTGCTCAGGTCCGGGCCGACCTGGCCCCCGACGCCTTTGATCGTGTGGCAGCCGTTGCACCCCCTCTCCCCGAACAGCATTTCGCCTCGCGTGGGGTCGCCCGGTCCGGCCGTCGCGGGCGGGGCCGCGGGTGGCG
>JACQTN010000435.1 GCA_016210785.1 Armatimonadota bacterium | reverse complement strand
CGCTGATACTGGTGGCGGCGCCGGCCCAGCGCAGTCCGACCGGAATCCCATCCATGTAGACGCGCACCAGGGCCCCGGGATGCACATTCGAGACCTGCACGGCTGTGCCGCAGTCGTAGAGCGGCGGGATGATGACCGGCGCCAGAACGACCGGCGGCGCCGGGAGCACGGTGACCGGATCGGACTCGATGGAAACCCCGCAGAGCGTCTGCACGACCGAGACCACGTTACCGGCCGCCAGCGGCGCATTGAGGGCGATCTCCGGCTCCTCGCTCGCCGGGCGCGGTCCAAACTCCTCGGCCGGCTGGCTCTCGCTCGGACGGATCTTGATCGTCAGGGTGGCGCCGATGATCTGGTTGTCCACCCGGATGATCTGGTCGCCCGCGATCAGGGGCGCCAGCACGGTGGGCTTGATCCCCTCGTCAGGCGGGACGACCAGCCGCCAGTCGCTCCACGGGCCCTCCGCCGCGCAGGGGGCACCCAGCCAGTAGAGCCGGGCACGCACCCGCTCGCCGGGAACGAGCTCGGGCCCCACCCGCACGTTCACTGCTGTCCAGCATGAGCAGATCGACCCCAGGTCGGTCGGGGTGTCGGTCTCCAGCCGCACGCGGGCGCCCCGACGGAGGTTGCTGAGCGGGACCACGCGCTGGCAGCCGTACAGCGGGCTGCCGACCACGGGCTTGGGCAGCGCGAGATCCGCGACGAGCGGGGTGGTGGACTCCGGCCCGACGACGTCGCACACATACATGCGGGCGCGCAGCGGGCCCCGCCTTCCCTTCGCCTTGCTGAAGTCCACGCCGACACACAGGTTGCCGTGCCGGTTGGCCGTCCCCGCGCCCACTACGGTAGACCCCAGCAGCAGTTCCACCTTGCAGCCCGGCACGAGACCGTCCACCCGCACGCAGTGGCTGCAGGTTCCCACCGAGTCGGGCAGTCCTGGCGCAGACGTCGGCGGGACGGCCGCATCCTCCACCACCACCTCGGGGGACCAGGGCGAGAAGCCCGCGCCGGCATCCTGCCTTGCCTTGACGGCGGTGCCTGGCACCAGGGAGGGTACGGTAAACGTGTGCGCGCCACCAGTCGCGATGTGCGAAAACTCGGTGCCGCCGACGGAGAGGACGACTTCGGCTCCAGAGGCGAGGCCGTCGACGAAGACGCGGGTGCCGCAGCGGGCCAGGCGCTCGTGGACGGTAGGGACCAGCGTTGACATGACCCCCTCCCCCGAGTGCGGTCAGTCGAGGTGTTCTGTTCTCGGTGAATTGAAGAAGACCTCTGTTGGATTCGATGAAGAGTGCTATTCCTCGGCAGGGCGAACGGACGGCCCGGGCGGTTCAGACGGCCCGGACCAGAGCGGAACCAGCAGGATTGAGGCGCGGCGTCCAGCCCAGGATCTCACATTCCGGCGGCGACACCGTCGGACCATTCCGGGATCACCGCGGGCTTCCTCTTGCCTTTCGACACCTTCGCCGGCTCCCGGATCGCCGGTGCCGGATCGCCGAGTATCCCCTCAATGACACGCCGAGCCTCCTCGGCCGCGTGGACCCCGGTGGCCCGGGTGCCGCGTCCGTCCAGCCTGGCCTTTCCCAGCGCGATCTCTGCCTCCAGTTGATCGATCTGAGCCGTCAGGCGCGTGAAGGTGCGCTCCAGCCTGTGGGGCAGGCCAAACCGTTCCGCCGCCAGGCGGGCGACGTGCGGCCGCCGCGTGCGGAGGATGGTGCGAAACTGCGCACAGACACGCGCCATCTCCCCAAAGCCGCTGCGGATGAACTGAGCCGACGGATGCGTCTCCATGACCATCCCTCCAGATCTGATCAGGACGATGAAACCCGGTTTAGGGTTGCAAGAAAGAGTACGCAGAACGGACGACGGCCGTTCCACGGCGCTGGGAAACCCGTGTGCGGTCGGAGACTTCGGGATGGCGCGCGGCGGTCAGGATGTCCAGGCCGTCCATGGTGCGGCTAGGGAAGCATCTGGATCAGGTACCGGGAGCGCGCTACAGGTGGTCCAGCATGTCAGGCGCGATGCTGTGTCCGAAGACTTCCGGATGGAGCGCCGCGGCGAGGATCGCCACACCGTCCACGATGCGGGGACCGGGGCGGCTGAAGTAGGAGGAGCCATCCGTGAGGTAGACGCGTCCGGCGCGGACCGCGACCAGGTCTGCACAGCCGTCACGCGCCGTCAGCAGGCGGATCTCCGCGCGGGTCCGCGCCACGTCGAAACCGCACGGCCTCAACACGATCTCGTCGGGGGCGGCGGCGCGGACCGTCTCCCACTCCACCACGAATGAGGGCGCGCGGGGACGGCCGAGCACGTCCCGCCCGCCGGCCACCGCCACCATCTCGGGGATCCAGTGCCCCGCGGCGTAGATCGGATCGAGCCACTCCAGGCACGCGGCGCGCACTACCGACCTCCCCGCGACCCGCTCCCGCACCCGTTCGATCCTGGCGCGCAGCGCGCCGGCCAGCGCCCGCGCCTCCGCCTGCCGCCCGGTCAGCTCGCCGACCAGGACGATGTTCTCCAGGATGTCGAAGAGGCCGTGCGGCTCGAGAGACACGATGCGGGTCTCCGCGTCGAGCATCCGCGCCGCCTGCGTCACCAGCGTGTAGGACGGCGCACACACCGCACACAGCTCCTGCGTGAGGATCAGGTCGGGGCGCAGGCGCGCCAGTTCGGCGCCGTCGAGGTGATAGACGCTCTTGCCCGTGTGCAGGTGGCCGCGGATCTGCGCGTCGACCGCCGGGCTGGTCAGGTCTGGGGTCACGACGGCTTCGCTCAGCACGGGCTTCCCACGGATCTCGGGCGGATAGTCGCAGTCGTGTGAGACGCCCACCAGGGCGTCGGTCAGCCCGAGGGCGCAGACGATCTCGGTGGCGCTGGGCAGCAGTGAGACGATGCGCATGGCGCACTCCTATGCTATGAGAAAGCGGCACACCCGTCCACACCGTGCGCGCACGCAGCCCTGGGGAGAAGAGGCCGGCTGACCCATTCTGCCGCGCCCGTGCTGGTGGGGTGTGGGTGGTGGATGGGTAGGAGGTCCACGGACCCGCATCGAAGTGGGATGAACGGTCGTTGCGCCGTCGTCACGGAAGAAGCCGCCGCGAACTCGCTCAGCCTCGGCATTCCAGGTGTCTCGGCCCAGCTGGCGCGTTGTGCAGTCACGGAGGCTCAACATGAGGCATTCCCCGCCCACCTGGCCACGCGATGAGGTTGCCGCGCTCGTGGCGGAACTGGTGCGCCGCCCAAGCCCCAGCGGCAAAGAAGCCGCGGTGGCCGCCTACATCGCCGCCTGGCTGCGCGACGCCGGCATCGCCGCGGACCTGGTGGATACCGCGCCCGGCCGTCCCAACGTGACGGCGGAGGTGAGCCGCGGCACATCCGGGCGCTCGCTCCTGTTCTTCGGGCACACCGATACGGCGCTGCCGACCGAAGGGTGGCTGACGGACCCCTACGCCCCCCAGCACCGTGACGGACGGCTGGTGGGACTCGGTGCCCAGG
>JACQTN010000426.1 GCA_016210785.1 Armatimonadota bacterium | reverse complement strand
GGGTTTATCCCGCTGCTCGTTCCCAAGGAGGTCATCGCTCGCTGGTTGGGTGATGCGGCGGGGTTCCGCGGCATCGTGGCCGGCGCCGCGGTCGGCGCGCTGTCGCCGGGCGGCCCGTTCCTCAACTTCCCGATCCTGGCGGGATTCTACCAGGCGGGCGCCGGCGTGGGGCCGATCGCCGCCTTCATCACCTCGTGGTCGATCTTCGGCCTGCACCGGATCTTGCTGTGGGAGCTTCCTCTCCTCGGTCCCCGGCTGACATTTGCCCGCCTGCTGATCTCGGTGCCTATGCCATTCCTCGTCGGCGTCGCCGCGCGGGCGGTGTACGTGCGGTGGCTCACCTGACGGCGAGCCGACAGTGATCCGGCGCCCCGCTCCGTCTCGGCGCCGCGCCCATCCGTCGTCGCGCGTTCCCGCGGGGCGGCCTGCGCGCCCGCTCCAGGGTCACGCCCGGCGTTGTGAGGATAGGCAACCGAACGCGTGTTTGCTATAATGTGCGCAGTAGGGATCGCCCATGGCAAAGGCCGGAGCCGCGATGGTCTGTGGATGCTGCAATGCCCCCGTGGAGGGCTGGGAGCTGGGGTGGGGGCGGTGCCGGACCTGCGGCGAGGTGATCTGCTACCGCTGCATCCACGTCTGCGAAAGCGGGCGCTCCGGAGAGCACGAATGCTGCCGCTGCTGCGGTGCCGCGGAACACCACCGGTGTAGCCTCCAGCGTGAAAGCCACCTGGACGGTTCCTCGGGCCGGCGCCGCGCCCGGGCCCGCACCGCCGTCGCCGACCCGGCGGCCCTCCCGCTGTTCCCCGAGATTGGGATGACAACCGAGTAGAGGCGCCGGAGCGGGCGCCACAGGCACCGGCCGCCAGTGCATCTCGGGCCTCCTTGTGATGTGGTGGTCCGGGTCAGAGGCGTTCTGCCACCTCCTTTGCCGCCCGGACTCCCGAGTGAATGGCGCCTTCCCAGTGGACCACGTTCCACGTGGCCGTCTCCGTGCCGGCCCAGTGGATGCGCCCCACCGGTGTCCTCAGCGCCTGCCCGCAGTTGGTCAGCGCCCCCGGGGAGAACAACGGGAGGCCACCCGCGCTGAAGGGATCCGCATACCAGTCCTTCTCAAGGAACGCCTCGGGCTTGAGCGCCTTCGGGCCGTAGTACTTCGCCAGAGACTTCAGTTGAAGCTCGCGACGCTCCGCCGGCGTCGCCGTCCGGAGCCGGCTGGAGTCGTAGGGGTCGCCGAGGCAGGTGATGACGCCGTAGGAACGGTCCTTGGGCGAGTCGTCCAGCGTCGCGGGGACGACCTCGCTGGGACTCATGGCGTGGCCGGTGAGCCCCTCCCGGAACCAGAATGGCTCGTCATAGACGGCCAGCGTCAGGTAACCGCCCACGCTCCCTATGCGCTGGTTGAGCGCCTGCCTCGGCCCCGGCAACGCCGGCCGCCAGTCGATGCGACCCGTCAGGTGCGGCGGCATCGCGACGATCACTCGCTTCGCCTTTGCCCGAAAGCCATCTCCCTGAACCAGGACGCCGTCGCCGTCCTGTTCGATCCGCCGGACGACGCAGGAGAGATAGACCTTGCGGCCGATCCCGAGTCTTTCGCCTGCCCGCACGGCAATGGTCTGCACGCCCCCGTCGAACTTCTGCCAACCTCTGACAAACATGTGGTCGGACGCGAAGCCTGTGCCGGAGGCCTTGCCGTACGCGAGCATGCCGAGCATGGAGGCCTGGTGCGGTGGCGACGCTCCCACGCCCACGACGCCCGCCACCAGGAACTGGGTGATCGGGTCCCCGACGTGACGCTGCAGCCAGCTCATGACGGTCTGGGAGTCCCACTCCTCGGCGTGCGGAGCCTCCCACGGCCGCTCCGGGTCGATCTCTTTGGACATCTCGTCCCACTGCTGCAAGGTCTCGACGGCGTCTTCCCACTGCCATCCGGGGTCCTTCGGGTCGGGGATCTCAAACTCGATTCGGTCCTCCTCCGTGACCAGGACCGCCTTGCCGTCGTGGCGCAAGGGGAAGACATCGACGCCCATCTCGCGCGCGAGACCGATGGCCAGGTGATGATGGCGGCTGGCGGCCTGAGCGCCGATGTTCCCGATCTTCCCGCCGCCGATCGTGATGTTCTCAGCGCGCCCTCCCAGCCGGTCTCGCCCCTCCAGCAGGATCACGGAGACGCCCATCTTGTCGAGCTCCCGCGCCGCGGTGACCCCGGCAAAGCCCCCTCCCACAACGACCACGTCAGCCTCGGCATCACCGTGGAGCTGGGCGGCGGCCGGAGCGGACGAATTCCCATGCTGCATGGCAACCCCCCCCTTTTGTCCGAAGACTGCTTGGAATCGCAGGCTGTCCTGATCCGCCGAAGAAAGGCAGGCCAATCTTCGGCGGGAGCCCAGGCCCCTCCTGCGGCGATCACCCGCGGGCGCCTCCACCGGTCCGGAGCGGAAATCGCTAACGGGGGCGGGAACACGCGTCGGTACGAGTACCGCCGCTCTGCTGCGATGCTACCGGTCCCAGGCCGTCCGGGCTCAGGCGTGGTGAGACGCCCGCGGCGCGGCGGCAGGCCGGCGGCGCTGCGGAGCCAGGCATCGGTGGAAGGCGTGGAAGCGGTCTTGGAGAATCGTCTGGTACATGCACAGGATACCGCTCAGCAGACCAGCCGGCGCGGGATCCTGGCTCGCCGCGCGAACGCGCCGGGCGCTGGGCCTCGTCACCGCGCGGGCGCGCCGGGTGCCGGCGCTCGGGCTGTCCGCCGCCGTGCTCATGGCGCTGGCGCTCGCGCCGCCGGCCGCGGCGCCGGCGCCTCCACCGGTGCGACCGGGCCGTCCGGCGCCGGGGACACTGGCCAGGGTCGAGGCGTACGTGGCCGGGGAGATCGCGCGAGGCGGAATCCCGGGTGGATCACTGGCCGTCGTGCACGGGAAAGAGATCGTGCTGGCCAGGGGTTTTGGATCGATCACCCCCGGCGGGGTGGTCCGGGTCACGCCCGAGACGCCTTATCAGATCGCGTCGCTGACGAAGTCGATCACCTCGGCGGCGATCCTGCAGCTGCGCGAGCAGGGCCGGATCGACCTGGACGCCCCGGTGCGCCGCTACCTGCCCTGGTTTGCCCTGGCCGACGAAGATGCGTCCGCGCGGATCACCATCCGGCATCTGCTGGAACAGACCAGCGGCATTCCTTTTCGAGCCTCCGCGCAGGTGGTGTGGCGAGACCCTCGGGCGATCCGGCCGTCGCTGGAACGCGGCGTCCGCGAGCTGCGGACGGTGCGTCCGATCGCGCGCCCCGGAGCGGCGTGGCAGTACGCCAACTTCAACTACGCCATCCTGGGATCAGTGGTAGAGGCCGTCTCCGGCGAGACGTATCCCCGGTACGTTGCCACGCGCATCTTCGCACCCCTGGGGATGACGCGCAGCACCTTCGATCTCGCGGAGGCCACGGCGTGGAAGCGCGCCCCGTCCTACGTCCCGCTCTTCGGGCGGTGGCGCGAGGTGGCGCTGGTGGATGAAACCTGGCACGCGCCCGCGGGGACGACTATCTTCTCCACGGCGCAAGACATGGCCCGCTACGCCGCGGCGTGGCTGGGTGCGGCGGATGCGCCGTTCCTGACCGCCCGGTCCCTCGCCGCGGCCCAGACCGGCGGGCCGGTACCCGTTCTCCCTCCATACTGGGATGGGACCACGCGGTACGCCCTCGGCTGGGAACACGCCACAATGGACGGCACGAAAGTGGTCTGGCACTTCGGCGTGGCGGTCGGACACCGCGCCGCCCTGTTCTTGCTTCCCGAGCGACGGGTGGGGATCGTGCTGTTTCTCGGCGCCGACACCGACCTGCTGTGGTCCACCGCCCGGGGCGCGGCGTCCTTGCTGCTGGGACGGGAGCCGCCCGCCCGCTCCGACGATTTGCGGCGCCAGCTCTCATGGGCGATGCTCTGGTGCGGGCTCGTCGGCGCAGCCCTGGTGGCCTGGCTGGGCGTCGCGGTCACCCGGCGCCGCGGCCAGAGCACAGCATCGTCGGCATGGTTCGCCGTGCCCCGGGCCATCGTGCTGGTCCTGCTGGCCGCGCTCCTGATCGCGTATCCCCTGTGGATTCTGCCAGCCGCACAGCCCATTACATTTCCGCTCTTCTTCGCCGCCGGCCTCCGCGGGTGGCCCTACGACGTCGTGACCGGGTACGGCCTGCTGGCGTGCGGCGTTGCCCTGTGGGCGACGTACAGCCTGCTCGCGGTCCGGCGCCTCGCCAGGCGCCGGCTCTCGCACGGCGACTCCGGGCCCTGACATCCAGATCGCCGCACGCCCGTGGGCGTGTTCATAAGATCCCGGTGAGACGCAGCCCGCGCCTATTTGGGAAACTGCAGCGCGAAGTCCAGCAGCCGCGTTCGGCCCCACCAGACCTTGCCGAGGTAAATCTTTTTCTCCGGATCGATCAGCCGGATTTCGTCGCGGATCTTGCGGGCGAAGAGAGAAGTCTTCGAGTAATCGAGCACGATGCACTCTTTGCCATCGAGCCAGCTCTGCGTATAGTAGACGCGGGCCGCGATGAGGTGCACGCCGGCGGCGGTGATTTTGTTTTGCAGCGTCGCGTTCTTGCCGTCCGGACTCCGCGTAAACACCTTGCCCTGCCAGGCCCAGTCCTTGACGAACTTGGCGATGAGCCGCGCCCAGAACGTGCCGGGGCAGGCGATCGCCATACCCGTGGAATCGCCCGAAGGGATCGCGCCGGGCTGGGCCTCCTTGAACAGGTCGTCCAGCTCCGTTTGTGACATCTTCAGCAGATCCGCTATTTCCATAGCCGCTGTCCTTTCCCGGATTGTTTCCACAGCAGCCGCGCAAGGAGGCGTATTCCAGGCGCGCTTGTCCAGGTCAGCGAGGTTCCTGCTGAAGCAGGTTGCCTCAGCCACTGTTGGCTTGCACGTCCCGTACCCGACGATCGGCCAGCCAGGTTCCCGGCAGGTTCCTCTGCAAACTACGCTGGCGTCCCGGGCCCAGGCAGTCGGCCAGGAGGCGGGCACTGTAAGGAAAGGAAGAGGCCCGCAGTCCCTCCGGACTAGAGCCGGTCGAGCACCTGCTTGGCCGTCTCCTTGCCCGAGTGCACCGCGCCGTTCATGTGAACCCAGTAACGGCTCGACTGCTCGGTCGAGGCGAAGTGGACGCGGCCGTGCGGCTGCCGCAGCGCCATACCGCAGGACGTCAGCGCCCCGGTTGTGAAGTGCGGGATGCAGCCTCCGCTGAACGG
>JACQTN010000429.1 GCA_016210785.1 Armatimonadota bacterium | reverse complement strand
TTCCAGCGTCGGGCCGGAACGACCGCAGGCCGGCGGCCGACCCGGTCGCCGTTGTTGTTGTCAAAGGGGGGGTGTGCTAAAATAGGGCGGACCTGGGCGGGGCGCCGCGTTCCTCCGGCGGGCGCGCGGCCCACGGTGACGGATGATGGTCCCGGCCCTCTCGCGGGGCCGGGCTCCAGAAGGAGGAAACCGGATGGGCATCTCCAAGGAGACCAAGCAGTCACTGATCGAGCACTACAAGCGGCACCAGCAGGATACCGGATCGCCAGAGGTGCAGATCGCCCTCCTGACCACTCGCATCAACCACCTCAGCGAGCACCTGAAGGAGCACAAGAAGGACCTGCACTCCCGGCGAGGCCTCCTCAAGATGGTCAGCAAGCGGAGGCGGCTGTTGGATTACCTGAGCCGGCTCGACTTCCCGCGCTACCGCGCGGTCGTGGATCAACTCGGCCTGCGGCGCTAGGTGTGACCCCTCTTGAAGCACCCGCGGGCCTTGTGCGGAGGCGCGAAGGGGTGCTTCGGGGTTTCGAGAGGTTCAGGGGGAGCGGGGGCGCCCGCTCCCCTCGCACTAGCGGTAAGAAAAATCGGGGAACGCAACGACAGGAAAGGGGAACGGGTGAATGTCGCAGGGGGTTTTTGAAGGCAACCTGCACAGCGTCGAGATGACGCTGGCGGGAAGGAGGCTGTCCATCGGCACCGGGCTGCTGGCCAAGCAGGCCAACGGCGCGGTGGTCGTCCAGTACGGGGACACGGTGGCGCTGGTGACCGCCTGCGCCTCCGAGGATGTGCGTCCCGGCATCGACTTCATGCCGCTCACGTGTGACTTTGAGGAAAAGATGTATGCCGCCGGCAAGATCCCCGGCGGATTCTTCCGCCGGGAGGGGCGCCCCGGCGAGAAGGCCACCCTCTCCGCCCGCCTGATGGACCGGCCTCTCCGCCCGCTCTTTCCCAGGGGGTTTCGCCACGACATCCAGGTCGTCGCCACGGTCTTCTCCGCCGACCAGGAGAACGCGCCCGACATCCTGGGGATCATCGGTGCGTCCGCGGCCCTGACCCTCTCCGACATCCCGTGGAACGGCCCCATCGCCGCGGTGCGCGTGGGGCTGATCAACGGGGAACTGGTCTGCAACCCGACCATGCGCCAGATCGAGGGGGACAGCGCGCTGGACCTGGTGGTGGCGGCCAGCGAGGATGCCATCATCATGGTGGAGGCCGGGGCCAACGAGGTGCCCGAGGAGCGTGTGCTGGACGCCCTCGACTTCGCCCACCGGCACATCCGGGAGATCATCCGCGCCATCCGCGACCTGCAGGCCAAGGCCGGCCGGCCCAAGCGGGAGTTCCCGCTGGACCTGCCCGATCCGGAGATCGAGGTCGCGGTGGGTGAGCTGGCCGGGGCGCGCGTGGGCGGCGTCCTGCACAACTCCGACAAGGCGGCGCGGGAAGAGGGACTGCGGGCGCTGCGGACGGAGGTCCTGGCGTCGCTGGCGGAGCGCTTCTCGGAAAAGGGGACGCAGGCCGCCGGCGCGTGGGAGACGGTGGTGAAGTCCGCGGTGCGTCGCATGATCCTGGACGAGGGCGTGCGCACCGACGGGCGAGGTCCCCGGGACATCCGGGCCATCGCCTGCGTCGCGGGACTGCTGCCGCGCGTGCACGGCTCGGGCCTCTTCCAGCGCGGGCAGACCCAGGTGCTCACCACCTGCACGCTGGGCACCGGTGAGGACGAGCAGATCGTCGACGACCTGGGCATCGTGGAGAAGAAGCGGTTCATGCACCACTACTCCATGCCGCCCTTCAGCGTCGGCGAGGCCCGGCCGCTGCGTGGCCCGAGCCGGCGCGACGTGGGGCACGGCGCGCTGGCGGAGCGGGCCATCGAGTTGGTGATCCCTCCCCAGGAGCAGTTCCCCTACACCATCCGGCTGGTATCAGAGGTGCTGGAGTCCAACGGGTCCACTTCCATGGCGTCGGTGTGCGGCTGCACCCTCGCCCTCATGGATGCCGGGGTGCCCATCAAAACCGCCATCGGCGGGATCGCCATGGGCCTGATCAGCGGCGACGACGGACGGATGGCGGTGCTCACCGACATCCAGGGCATCGAGGACATGATGGGCGACATGGACTTCAAGGTGGCCGGCAGCCGCGTCGGCATCACCGCCCTGCAGATGGACATCAAGATCGGCGGCCTGTCCCGCGAGCTGATGGCCCAGGCCCTGGTCCAGGCGCGGGAGGCGCGCCTGTTCATCCTGGACAAGATGGCGGAGACGCTGCCGGCGCCGCGACCCTACCTGTCGCCCTTCGCGCCGCGCATCATCACCATGGAGATCAACCCGGACAAGATCCGGGAGGTCATCGGTCCCGGCGGCAAGGTCATCAACAAGATCATCGCGGAGACCGGGGCGAAGATCGACATCGAGCAGGACGGCCGGGTCTTCATCGCCGCGGTGGACGAGGAGGCCGCGCGCAAGGCGATGCAGCGCATCAGCGACATCGTGCGCGAGGTCAAGGTGGGCGAGATGTACCTGGGGCGCGTCAGCCGCTTGATGAACTTCGGAGCGTTCGTGGAGGTGCTGCCGGGCAAGGAGGGCCTCGTCCACATCTCCGAACTGTCGGACAGCCGCGTCGGGAAGGTGGAGGACGTGGTGAAGGTCGGGGACGAGATCCTGGTCAAGGTCAAGGAAATCGACAACCTGGGCCGCATCAACCTGACGCGGCGCGGGATTCTCCCCAAGGAGGACGGGGAGGGGGCGGGGGAGGCCGGCTCCGAGGCCGGCGAGCCTGCACCCCGGTCCGACACAGCCGACCGGCCCGACCGGCCGCGCCGCCGCGGCGGCTTCCGGCGGCGGTCGGGGAAGCCGCCGCAGGAGTAGATCGGCCCCGGGAGATCCCCGCGGTCTCCCGGGGCCCCCTTTTCCTCATCTGAGACGCCGACACAACCGGGTGCGAGCGCAGGGCGATTCGGGGGACCCGTATGGTGACTAGCACGTCGGACGCCATCCGCAAGAGCCGCCTGCCCAGCGGCCTGACCGTCATCACCGAGCGGATGCCCCAGGTCCGCACGGCGGCCATGGGCATCTGGATCGGGACGGGCTCCCGCTACGAGAACCCCGCGGCGGCCGGCATCTCCCACTTCATGGAGCACATGCTGTTCAAGGGCACCGCGAGCCGCAGCGCCCTGGACATCGCCCAGACCATCGACGGAATCGGCGGTCAGATCAACGCCTTCACCGACAAGGAGCACACCACCCTGTACGTGCGGGTGATGAGCGACCACCTGCCGGTAGCGGTGGAGGTCATGAGCGACATGCTGCTGCGCTCCACCTGCGATCCGGACGCGGTGGAGAAAGAGCGTCAGGTGATCACCGAGGAGATCAAGACCTACGAGGACTCCCCGGACGAACTGGTGCAGGACCTCTTCATGAACACCATCTGGAACGGCCACCCGCTGGGCCGGCCGGTGCTGGGCACCGCGGAGACGGTGGGCGCCATGCGGCGGGAGCACCTGCGGGCCTACGTGGAAGAGCGCTACCGGTCCGCTTCCACCATCATCACCGCGGCCGGCGACGTGGAGCACGACGCCGTGGTGGACCTTTTGGACCGGTACCTGGGGCAGTGGACGGGAGGCGCGGACCCGCCGCCCTTTGAGCCGCCAGCACCGCAGCCCGACCTGAGCGTGCGGTCGAAGGAGACGGAGCAGGTGCACCTGTGCCTGGGCGTGCGCGGGCTGCCGCAGGGGCACCAGGATCGCTACGTGATGGCCACGCTGGACCACGTGCTGGGCGGCGGGATGAGCTCGCGCCTCTTTCAGGAGATCCGCGAGCGGCGTGGCCTGGTGTACACCATCGCCTCGTACGTCACCGCGTACCGGGAGGGCGGCCTCTTCATCATCTACGCTGGCATGAGCCCGGAGGCGGCGCCGGAGGTGCTGCGCCTGACGCTCCTGGAACTGTCGCGCATCCGCGGCGAGCCGATGCCCGAGGAGGAGATCCGGCGGGCCCGGGAGTCGCTGAAGGGGAGCCTGATGCTGTCGCTGGAGAGCACCGGCAGCCGCATGTCCAACCTGGCCCGGTCGGAGATCTACTTCGGCCGGCAGATCTCGCTGGACGAGATCGTGGCAGGCGGGGAGGCGGTGGAAGGCCAGGCGGTGCACCGCATGGCCGCCCAACTGCTGGCACCACAGAACCTGGCCATGGCCGCCATCGGTCCCTTCCGTAACGGCGACGCGGTGGAGCGGCAGTTGCGCGGCATCTGGGAGAAGCGTTTTTCGATGTGAGTTTCTGCGCGGATATCCCACGCGTCGTTTGCACTCCGGCAGGACCTTCCACGATTGTGTCGAACGTCCATTTGTTTAAGAACATGAGCCCGTGAGGAGCCCTTCGGGCCTCACGCAGGAGGGATCATGGGGACGCACACCGTCGCCGTCGTCGGCGCCACGGGAGTGGTGGGGCGCACCGTCGTCCGCATCCTTGAGGAGCGGCGGTTTCCCGTCAAGCGCCTGCGCCTTTCCGCCACCGCGCGGTCGGCCGGCAAGACGGTGCCGTTCTGCGGGGACCTGGTGAAGGTCGAAGAGACCACCGCCGACGTCCTGCGCGGCGCGGACTTCGCCTTCTTCGCCGCCGGCAAGGAGGCCAGCACGCGGTTCGCCTGGGAAGCCGCGGCGAGCGGGACCGTGGTGATCGACAAGTCTTCCGCCTTCCGGATGGACCCGCGCGTGCCGCTGGTGATCCCGGAGATCAACGGGCACGCCCTGGCGCAGCACCAGGGTGTCATCTCCACACCCAACTGCTCCACCATCGTCATGCTGATGGCGCTGTGGCCGCTGCACCGCGCCGCCCGCGTGAGGCGGGCGGTGGTGGCGACCTACCAGTCGGTGTCGGGGGCCGGAGACGCAGCCGTGGACGCGCTGCGGCGCGAGACGGACGCGCTGGCGGGGCGAGCCGACCTGCTGGAGGGCGGGGCGACGACGGAAGCGGTGGAGGTGGTCAGCGGCACGGCGAAGCCGATCGCCTTCAACGTCCTGTTCCAGTGGAAGTTCGAAGAGGATGGCGCCACCGACGAAGAACAGAAGATGATCGCGGAGACGGAGAAGATCGCGGGCGAGCCGATCGCGATTGCCCCGACCACGGTGCGGGTGCCCGTGGTGGTCGGCCACGGCATGTCCATCTCCGCGGAGTTCGAGCACGACCTGAGCCCGGAGGAGGCGCGGGAGGTGTTGGCGCGGTTTCCGGGCGTCGAGGTGTGGGACGATCCGAAGAAGGACCATTACCCCACGCCGCTGCTCACCGCGGGCCGGGATCCGGTGTACGTGGGGCGCATCCGGCGCGATCCCACCGTGGCCTGCGGGCTGCACCTGTGGGCGGTGGGCGATAATCTCCGGAAAGGCGCGGCGCTGAACGCGGTGCAGATCGCGGAGGCATTGATCGGCAGCGCCGGGACGGCGCCGCGGCCCGCGGGCGTGGTAGAGTCGAAGGTTTCCTGGTAGGCAGGGCGGCGCGGTCCGGGGCACCTATTATGTAATTCGCTCGGGGGAGGGTCAACGTCTCATGCGAAGGCCGGCTACGCCGGCCTGGAGCTTCGCCAAGTCACGCAGGCGGTAGAGCCTGGAGAGGGAGAGGTTGGGAGGGGGAGAGATCGCTCTCCCCTTCCCACAGAGAGGGAGGGGACGGACGGATGGCCACGTTTGGATACGTACTCACCGCCATGGTGACCCCCTTCGACGCGCGGGGGGCCGTCGACTACGCCCGGGCGGCGGAGCTGGCCAAGCGCCTGGTGAACGAAGGATCGGATGGCCTGGTGGTGGCGGGGACCACCGGCGAGTCGCCCACGCTCAGCGATGAGGAGAAGATCAAGCTGTGGCGGACGGTGAAGGAGGCGGTGGGGAACCGCGCGATGGTCGTGGCGGGCACCGGCACCTACGACACGCGGCACTCCATCCACCTGACCCACGAGGCCGAGAAGGCGGGCGCCGACGGCGTCCTGCTGGTCAACCCCTACTACAACCGCCCCTCCCAGGACGGGCTGTACGCCCACTTCCGCGCCATCGCCGAGTCCACGCGGCTGCCCTGCATGCTCTACAACATCCCCAGCCGCACCGCCGTCAACATGCTGCCGGAGACCATCGTCCGCCTGGCCGAGATCGACAACATCGCGGCCGTGAAGGAGGCGAGCGGCAGCCTGGACCAGGCGTCGGAGATCCGCCGGCGCGCGCGGCCGGACTTCCACATCTACAGCGGCGACGACAGCCTGACGCTCCCCCTCCTGTCGGTGGGCGGTACCGGTATCGTGAGCGTGGCCGCCCACCTGGTGGGTCGCGACATCCAGGAGATGTGCCGCGTCTTCCACGCGGGCGACGCGAAGAAGGCCCGGCAGATCCACCTGCGCCTGTTCCCGCTGTTCCGGGTGCTGTTCATCACCACCAATCCCACGCCGGTCAAGGCGGCGCTGGCGCTGGCGGGGTTCCCGGTGGGGACGCCGCGACTGCCGCTGGTGGAGGCGACCCCCAAGGAGAAGGAGGCCATCTCCGCAGCGTTGCGCGACCTGGCGCTGGCGCCGGCCTGACGGGTAGGGGCCGGGGCGAGGGGCAGGAGCGCCGGCACGGCGTGGTGGGCCGGAACGTCAGGGGCGCGGCAGAGCGCCTGGAGGAACTCCACGCGCCGATTCGCGTGTGCCCGCGCTGCCGGTTGTGTCAAACCCGTACCCATGCCGTTCCCGGCATCGGCACGTCCAGGGCGGAGGTCGTCTTCGTCGGCGAAGGGCCCGGCCGCACCGAAGACCGCGAAGGCAGGCCCTTCGTGGGGAGGGCCGGGCAGTTCCTGGACGAGATGCTCGCCGCCATCGGCTTGCGGCGGGGGGACGTCTACATCACGAACATCGTGAAATGCCGGCCCACCGCGGGCGATCCACCCTACGGCAACCGCGCTCCCCGGCCCGATGAGATCTCGGCCTGCGCGCCCTGGCTGGAGGCGCAACTGGCGGCCATCCGCCCGCGGCTGGTGTGCGCCCTCGGTCGCGTGCCCACCGGGTACTTTCTCCCCGGCGCGAAGCTGTCGAAAGTCCGCGGACGGCTCCAGCATCGCGGCGATCTGCCGGTGCTCCCGCTCTTCCATCCGGCGGTGGCGCTGTACCGGCAGGACAAGCGCGCGGTATTGATGAGCGATTTCAGGAAAATCGTGCGCATCCTTGACGACCTCCGGAAGCGAGACCGCTGATGTTCCCCTTGATCATCCTGGGCGTCGTGCAGGGCCTGACGGAGTTCTTGCCGGTCAGTTCCTCCGCGCACCTGGTCTTTGCCCAGGCACTGCTGGGGATGCCCCGGCAGGGCGTCGCCCTGGAAGTTCTCCTCCATGTGGGAACGCTGGCCGCGGTCCTCTGGGCGTTTCGGGAGGATGTGGCAGTGCTGGTGGCCGGCTGCCTGCATACCCTGGCTGCCGGGCCCAGAGGCGGGGTGGCGGGCAACCCGGATCCCCGTGCGCGGCTGACCTGGCTCATCGTGATCGGGACGATTCCCACGGGCATTATCGGCGTCCTCTTCGGCCCGCTGTTTGAGCGGCTGTTTGACTCGGTGACGGCGACCGCCGCGTTGCTCATCGTGACCGGCGTCATCCTGATGACGATGCTGCGCGTATCCACCCGCAAGAGCGTGGACCGTATGACCGTGGGCGACGCGCTGGTTGTGGGTGTGGCGCAGGGGTGCGCGATTGCGCCCGGCATCTCCCGGTCGGGTACGACCATCGCGGCGGGCCGATGGCTGGGTCTGGATCAGGAGGCCGCCGCCCGCTTCTCCTTCCTGTTGAGCATCCCGGCGATCGCGGGCGCGGCGGCACTGAAGCTGCCGGATTTGCGTGGGACGGTGGGACTGGGATACAGCCCGGCCGCCCTGGGGGCGGGCTTTGCGGCGTCGCTGGTCAGCGGCTACGCCGCCATCGTGCTCCTGCTGCGCGTCGCGCGGCGGGGGCGCCTGCACCTCTTCGCCTACTACTGCTGGGCGGCCGGTGCGATCATGCTGGTGTGGAGTCTCCGGCGGTAGGTAAGGTTGGCTGGAGTGACTTTACGGCACTCCAGCCTCCACCTTGTGTTCGGCCGGGGGAGGCCCTTGGTACGTTCGACCCGTGTGCAAGGTACGCCGGTGTACCGCGCTCACCGAACTCACGGTGCCTCCCCCACGATGAACCCCCTGAAACATCCAACGGGGCAGTGATGAAGGCATGAGAGACGCTTCGGATGTTTCAGGGGGCTCACCCCCACCCGCGACGGTGGGGGTGAACCTACATATGGGTGATGCTCGGACTCGGCACAGCCGGTCCTGCGCAAGCACACAAAGCGGATTTCCGAGACACGCACGTAACACGCAGAGCCCTGCGTTTGACGAAAGGGCTAGGCCGTCGATGCAGGGGCGGCGCGTCCCGCCGTCGAATGGATGTTCGCACGGCAGGATGACGCCCATGGCACACACGCCGGGTCAGTCCACGAGAAACCGCCGCCTGGCGGCCGCAGTCGTTCTGGCCGTTCTCGCGATCTTTGCTGGCATCAGCCTGCTCCCCGACGCCACGGGCTTCCTTCCGCTTCTCCTGGGAAGACTCCAGCGGGCCGCCGCGGGCCGCGCCGCGCCGGTGCTTCCTGCCCTGCTCGTGGCCGCCGCCGCGCTGATCGCGCGGCCGGTCCGGCTGGCGGAGCGCCTCGGGGGTGCCGCCGCGCTGCTGGTTGTCGCCGCGGTGGTGCTGCAGACGCGTGTCTCCCAGGCCGACGTCGAGGCCGGGCTCGACCCGAGGCCGGGCGGGGCGCTGGGCGCTGCCGCAACCTGGGCGCTGAGCCGTCTCGCGGGAGAGATCGGGCTGTGGGTGCTGCTCGGGCTGCTGGGGGCGGCGGGTGTCCTGTTGGTCCTCGGGCCGGCCACGGCGCCCACCGTTCGGGCCTTCTGGCAAGGACTCACCTTAACAGGCAGGGGAGCGGCCTGGGTGGGGCGGCTGGCGGCGCGGGCCGGCGCGGCCGTATCCCGCGTGGCCCGGGCCGCTGGGGCGGCGGCAGGTGTTTGGGCCGCGCGGTGGTGGGTGTCGGCGCGGGAGTGGCGGGACCGCCGGCGCGCGGAGGCGCTGGCCCGGGCAGAGACCGCCCGTGCATCCACGGCGGCGGACCCCGCCGCAGCGGTGCAGGTAATCCCGGCCCCGGTCTCGGCCGACGAGACGCGGGCCGGCGGCCCAGAGGCCGCCGCGCCCTCCACTCTTGCCGGTGCGGGACCGGCGGCGCAGGACGCGGCACCCCAGCCGGCCCCGCCGACACGGCCACGCCGGGCGTCCCGTGCCCGGGAAACGTCGGAAAGCGGTGCCGTGGCCTCATCCACGCCAGCCGCCTCCGCGACCCCAGCAGAAGAGCGGCCCATCCAGTACAAACTTCCGCCCACCGATCTCCTCACCGACGCGAGCGCCGCCAGGGGACGCGCTCGCCACGACCCCGAAGAGGTCATCCGCGGACTGGAAAAGACCCTGCAGAGCTTCGGCGTCGAGGCGAAGGTCGTCGGCTACCAGCAGGGTCCGGTGGTCACCCGCTACGAAGTGCAGCCCGCGGCCGGCGTCAAGGTCCAGCGC
>JACQTN010000428.1 GCA_016210785.1 Armatimonadota bacterium | reverse complement strand
GCATAGCGTTCTCCATGGGCGATCGTCTCCCTGTCCATGCCCTGATAGGTTCGCCCGGCAGGGGCAGGGTGACATTTTCACAGACCAGTTAACGGGTGACAGAATCTCAGACCATTTACACGTCCACATCGAGGAGTTGACTTTGCCGGCGCCTTCGTGATAACATACGTCGCACAATCGCATAGGGCGATGACGGGGCCCAGTAGGAAGCCCGTCCCGCGTCAGAGAGCCGGGCCGCGAGTCGCTGCCTAGACCCGGTCGCGGGAACCTTCCGAACCCCACTCCTGAGCCGCCGCCGAGCCAGTCTCGCCGCAGCAGGTGAGACGGGAAGGCGGTCGGTCTCCCGGGCCGATATACCGGGCAAAGCGCCGGATGCGGTGCGTCGATGATCGCTCACGCCGCGTCTGGAAGCTGGGTGGTACCGCGGAGGACATGCTCCTTCGCCCCTTGAGGGCGCAGGAGCATTTCCGTTTTCGCGGGCCAATAGAGAGGTGGACGCGATGGCGACCAACGGAGCCTCAGACAAGCCCAGGAGAGGGGCGGGCCGCGGTGGGGTGGCGCGGAGCGGCATGGCCCGGAGCGCCGCGTCCCGCAGCGGCGTCCCGCGTCAACGGCTTGCGGGTACGCGCATCGGCTTCATCGGCGCCGGCAACATGGCCGACGCCATGATCCGCGGCCTGGTGCAGAGGAGCGGCGTAAACCCGGCAACCATCGTGGCTACCAACCGGTCGAACCACGACCGGCTGGCCCGTCTGGAGCAGGTTTACGGGATCCGCACCACGCGCGAGAAGTCGGACCTCGTCGCCGGCTCCGATTTGCTGGTGCTGGCTGTCAAGCCGCGCGACATCCCCGATGTGCTCACCGTGGTCGGCCCGATGGTGCGGCGTGGCCAGGTCTGCGTGTCGGTGGCCGCGGGCGTGCCGCTGGCGACGCTGTGCGCGGCGCTGCCCCGCGTGCCGGTGTTGCGGGCGATGCCGAACCTGGCCAGCTCGGTGGCCGCGTCGGTGACGGCGCTGGCGACAAACGGCGGCGTGTCGCCGGGTGCCCACGCCCTGGTGCGAGGGATGTTCGAGTGCCTGGGGCGCGTGGTGGAGGTGTCGGAGGAGTGCATGGATGCCATCACCGCCCTGGCCGGCAGCGGCCCGGCCTATGTGTACCGCATGATGGAGGCCATGACCGAGGCCGGTGCGCGCCTGGGCCTGCCGGGTGACGTGGCGCGGCTGCTGGCCGAGGAGACCGTTTTCGGCGCCGCCAAGCTGGTGCGGGAGACGGGAGAGGAGCCGGCGGTCCTCCGCCAGCGGGTGACCTCGCCGGGCGGCACCACCATGGCGGGGCTGCAGGTGCTGGAGGAGCGCGGGTTCCGCGAGGCCCTGGTGGATGCGATCGCGCGGGCGGCCGAACGGGCGCGCGAGCTCAGGATGGGATAGGAGCGCATCCGCGGGGGCCTGGACCGCGCCTGCGCAGCCTCTTGTCAACGCCTCGCCCGATTGTTATAATGCGTGTGCACCACCGGGGAAGGCCGGTGCCGACGAGCCCGGCCTTCCGTGTCCTTCCTGCCCCGCCATCGCGCGGCGCCCTCCCGGGAGACCGGGAGACCGCGTGAGGTAAGGCGGGGTCTCCGGGCAGATCGCCGCCCGATCATCCGGCTTCCCGCTGGGGGTGGTCTTTCGACGGGGCTCAGGACAGGGCCCCTCGAGGGGCTGGGGAGGAGCCGGGGAGTCCAGAGGAGGGAGAACTGCACGTGCCGTCCTACGAGCTTGCCTACATTCTTCGCCCCGACCTGGATCCAGAGACGCTGGAGTCCCTCGTGATGCGGGTGAACCAGCGCATCACCGAGCAGGGTGGACACATCGAGGTCCAGGACATCTGGGGCAAGCGCCGCCTCGCCTACACCATCAAGAAGTACCGCGAGGGTCACTACGTCGTCACCCGGTTCGGGTTGGACGGCCGGCGCCTACCCGAGGTCAAGCGCAGCCTGCAGCTCATCGAGGAGATCCTGCGTTTGCTGGTCGTGGTGGCCGAGGGGCCGCCGCCCAAGCCCGCCGCGGCCGCGCGTCCGGAGGAACCGGCCGCCGCCGCGCCGGCGGGCGAGAAGCCGGGCGATACGCCGGCCGCGGAGAGCGGGTCCGCGGATGCCGCGCCCGCCGCCACCGCCGGTTGATGCGCACGAGTCCGAGGCGGGGAAGTGATGCGTCGTGCTGAATAGAGTGATCCTCATCGGGCGGTTGACGCGCGATCCGGAGCTGCGGTACGTGCCCAGCGGACAGCCGGTCGCCAGCTTCACCCTGGCGGTGGACCGCCCATTCACCAACCAGCAGGGGGAACGCGGCACCGACTTCATCGACGTGGTGGCCTGGCGTCGCCTCGCCGACCAGGCGGCGCAGTTCCTCAAGAAGGGTCGCATGGTCGCTGTGGAGGGACGGCTGCAAATCCGGTCGTACGAGACGCAGGACGGTCAGAAGCGGAAGGCCGCCGAGGTGGTGGCCACCGACATACGCTTCCTCGACCGCAAGGGCGCCGCGGAAAGCCCGGGCCCAGGGGCCGGGACGGTGGAGCCGGCGGGTGGTGAAGAAGGAGAGGAGGATGTCCCCTTCTAGGCGTCCGTCCAGGATTTGCCGGCGCCAACCGCTGCGGGGTGGTGGGGGCGGG
>JACQTN010000427.1 GCA_016210785.1 Armatimonadota bacterium | reverse complement strand
TACCGACACATCGTGGGAAGCCGGTCCTGCGCATGAACGGAGAGTGCATTTGCGGGACCTGTTGCTAGCGGAGGCCGCGGAGCGGTACTCGCGGAGAGGCGCGTAGGAGATGTCAGATCAGAAACAACGACAGGTTTCCACGCTGGAGCAGTGGTTTGCCGGCGAGGTGGCGCTGGTGACGGGCGCCGCCCGCGGGATCGGCGCGGCGACGGCGCGCGGGTTTGCGGAGCACGGAGCCGACGTGGTGATTGTGGACGTCGCGCCACCCGAGACGGCGGCTCCCGCCACCGTGGCGGTGAAGCGGGCGGGCCGGCGTGCCCTCTATCTCCAGGCGGACGTCACGATGGCGGAGCAGGTGGAGGCGGCGATCAGCCGGGCGGTGAGGGAGTTCGGCAGGCTGGATGTGCTGGTCAACAATGCCGGCGGTAATGTGCCGTTCAGTGGGACGATTGACCACCTGCCGCTTGAGGCCTGGGAGGCGACCAGGCAACTGAACCTGGACGCCGTCTTCTATGGGTGCAGGTACGCCGTGCGCCAGATGATCGCGCAGGGGCCGGGCGGCCGGATCGTCAACCTCTCCTCGCAGCAGGCGCTGGTGACCAGCCCGTGGGGCCGCGTCTCCGCGTACCAGGCCGCCAAGGCGGGCGTGATCGCGCTGACCAAGGCCCTCGCCGTGCAGCTGGCGCCGCGCGGCATCCGCGTCAACGCCGTGGCGCCCGGGTCGATCCTCACCCCCGGCTCCGACTTCGACGTGGTGACGACGCGTGCGTTTGAGCGGCGCATACCTCTGGGGCGGCGGGGCCGGGCCGAGGAGGTGGCAGGGGCCGTCCTCTTCCTGGCCTCGCCCTACGCGAGTTACATCACGGGGCAGACTCTCGTCGTGGACGGCGGGTACGTGGTCGACGGGACGCTGACCGACCTGAAGCCGTGAGGGGGACCGGTGCGGCCAAATACCCTGCGAAAGACATGCGCGCATCTTTGCGCATGGCAAAGGGAATCCCCTCTCCCCCGGTGGGGGAGAGGGTCAGGGTGAGGGGGTCGACAGCGCTCCCGGCCCCTCACCCCAACCCGGCACGTGCAACGTTTTGCAAGGTGCCACGTTCCACTGCGCTTACCGACCTCGCGGCACCCCCCGCTTCGCGGGGCGAGGGGGATAGTCTGCGCACCGTGCGGGTATTTCGCGGGGTCATTTAACGCGACGCGTGCCCTGACGCCGGTGGATACGTGGCCCGCCAGTAGTCCGCCACCTCTCCGGCCGCGGCGATCCAGACGTCCTTCTTGCTCTTGACGTATTCGACCAACCGCTCGAGCCCGAGGATGCGGCTGGCCCGCCCGCTCAACTGCGGGTGGTTGACCAGCAGGAAGTAGCGGCCGAACGCGTATGCCCCGTCGAACTCCGCCTGCCAGACCTGGCGGGCCTCCTCCGGGCTGCGCAGGTCGCCGGCGAACGGCAGGTACGTGTGGAAGTAGTAGCTGGAGTCGGTCATCACCCAGTCGAACGGGAGCTCCAGGAGACCGGTGGGCCGCCCCTGGTCATCCATCCACCAGTAGGGGATGTCGTCGGCCATGTGGTTGTTGCAGTACCGGAAGCCCTTGCGCAGGAGGAGATCCATCGTGTGCGGGGTGAGCCGTGAGCAGTACCCGATGACGCGCTGTCCGCCCAGGCGCTCCAGGACCGAGATCGTGTGGTCCATGACGGCTTCCTCGCGTGCGGCATCCCACGAGGAGCCGTCCCACCCGGAGTCGGCGCGCACGTGGTGATACCCGTGGTAGGCGAGCTCGTGGCCGCGCTCCGCGACAGCGCGAATCGCGTCCGGATAGGTCTCCGCAACCCATCCCGGCACGAAGACCGTCATCCGGATATCGTGGCGGGCCATCAGGTCGAGGAACCGCCAGATGCCGACGCGCGCGCCGAACTCTCCCAGGGAGATGTTCGGGAGTGTCTCCTGCTCCATTGAGCGCCACAGCGTCTGGGCGTCGAAGTGAAGCGTGAAAGTGGCCGCGCACCGGGCGCCGTGCGGCCAGACGGGCTGAAAGGTGCGGGCGTCCGTCGTGCGCCGGGACCGCGCCACGAAGGCGGGCATGTCCTGCGCGAAGCGGTGTTCGGGATACGCAGTGCGCATGATGTCCCTCCAGGTTGCGGGGATGCATGAGCGAGACGGCGGGATCGGATCTCTCTGGAGGACCAGCATACCACCGGACGGCGACGGGTAGCAATCGCACGGAGAACCACGACGGGGGAGCGGATCATGGAACTGGTCGAGGGGAAGGTGGCGTTCATCACGGGCGGCGCGCGAGGGTTGGGCCGTGCGATGGCCCTGCGTTTTGCTGGCGAGGGCGCCGACGTGGCGATCTTCGACATCTGCCGGGACGTGCCCGGCCTGGGCTACACCATGTCGGATCGCGCGCAGCTGGACGAGGTGGCGGGACAGGTGCGGGCCCTGGGCCGGCGCGCCGTGACGCTGGTCGGAGACGTGCGGCGCGCCGAGGACATGCAGCGCGCCGTGGAGCAAACGCTGAGCGACCTGGGGAAGATCGACATCGTGGTGGCCAACGCGGGGGTGTCGAGCGTCGGTGACGCCTGGGAGCTGACCCAGGAAGAGTGGGACGCGGTGATCGGCGTGAACCTGACCGGCGCCTGGATCACCGCCAAGTTCACCATCCCGCATCTGATCGCGCGACGGCAGGGGCGGCTGATCTTTATCTCTTCGGGAGCGGGCCTCGGCGGCCGGTCGAAGCTCGCGCACTACTGCGCGTCGAAGTGGGGGGTCATCGGCATGACGAAGTCGCTGGCGATCGACCTGGCCCCGTACCGGATCACGGTCAACGCCGTCTGCCCCGCCAGCATCCTGAGCGGGCTCAACACCGGCATGGCCAGGCACATGGGCATCCCGGTGGAGCAACTGGTGGGCGAGTGGATGAAGCTCCAACTCATCCAGGAGATGATCCAGCCCGAGGACCTGGCGGCCGCCGTGGTGTGGATCGCCTCGGACGAGGCCCGGTACGTGACGGGGCACGCCCTGCCCGTGACGGCCGGCGCGTCCATGTAGAGGATCGCGGCCATGGCGGACGCACAGGGAGCGCCGGGGCGTCCGGCGCCGGGATCACGGGCACGCCTCACCCGTGGAAGCACGCTGGCCAC
>JACQTN010000425.1 GCA_016210785.1 Armatimonadota bacterium | reverse complement strand
TACCGACACATCGTGGGAAGCCGGTCCTGCGCATGAATGGCGGCATGACTTTCCCGGGACGTCCTGCCAAGCCTCCGTACTCCGCTCCCGGCCCAGGGCGTCGCGAGGCGGGTGAGCGCGACCCGTCCGCGTTCCCTCCGCTCAAACCCCCGTCCTTCCTGGATTTCAGGTGCTCCTCCCTTTATGAATCCCGCCGCGTGCCGATAATCTCATGGTACGGCAAAGGCCCGGGAAGCGAAACCGGCGCGGACGGCAGGACGGGCCTAAGGTTTTCGCCGGATGCGCCGATAACTCCCTGGTAATCGCAAACCGGCAGGTCGAAAGGAGGGAGCGCCTATCGCCTACACCCGCACCCGACGGCGCGCGGCAGCAACCGCCGCAGCGCAGGGCCGTCTGCCGAAGGACCGCTGGACATCGTTCGGTCGCAGTCTCGCAGGTCGGTCCACCGATAAGGGCAAACCCCGCCGCGAGGCGGGGGGCGCAAAACCACGGGACTCTCTTCCACCCCAGGAACTCGCACCGCGAATGTCTGGGGACCCTGGACGCGACGGGAGTCAGCCGGGTTACCGAAGGGACCAGTGGGCCTGTCCCCTCCTACCCTCTCGGACGCCTCTCCCGGTGGAACACACACATACATCGAGGAGGGAATCTCGTCTCCATGTTCACTCGCCGGTTCCTGGCCGCCCTGTTCCTGGGGCTCACGCTCCTGCTGATCCCCACGCTCACAACCACCGCCATGGCCCAGACCGCCGACGTCTCGATCGGCTCCGGCGGCCCCGACATCGGGCCGATGGGGTTCGAGGGTGGCGACTGAGTTCGAACCAATACGCGGTACCCCTGCGCCGGCGGACGCCGGCCGGGTGGTGAATACGGTCTACCGACAAGGGCAAACCCATCGCGAGGTGGGGGCGCAAAACCACGGAGCTCCTTCGGGAGCCGGCCGGGTTACCGAAGGGACCGGGAAGCCTGTCCACGATGGGCAGCAACCTCTCGGAACCCTCCGGATCACCTCAACACCACTAGGAGGGAAATGAGATGCGCAACTCGATGATCGCGCTGTTCGTCGCATGCAGCCTGCTGGTCGCCTATGCCGTGCCTGCGCTCGCCGGGTTCGAGGGCGGCGACAGCCCCGCCATGGCGAGTGCGCAGGGCGAGGCGAACGCCTCCGACACGGGGTACAACGCCAGCCACGTCGCCAACCAGGGCGCCAGCGCCAGCGATCGCGCCAACCAGGCCACGGGGATCGATTCGAGCGGGCATCCGGGCAACAACCGCGATCAGGGCGGCCGGTAGCACGAGACACCCGGAGATCTGCATGCCGCAGCGGCGGGCCCGGGTGGTCAAGACGGTCTACCGATAAGGGCAAAACCACCGCGAGGTGGCGGCGCAAAACCACGGGGCTCGCTCTCACCGGAGTGGAGCCGGCCGGGTTACCGAAGGGACCGGGGGGCAGGGCCTCTACGGGACGCCCCCCTGGGAACCCCTCCGGAAGGCACCAAAACCTATCACAGGGGGAATGACAGAATGACGCGTCGGGTAGTGGCGTTGCTTCTCGGTCTCACTCTCATCCTGGTACCTGGCTCCTTCGCGCTGGCCGGAAAGGCCCCGCGGGGCGGCACGCCGGGGGTCCCTGTTCCGGGCAAGCCCGGCATCGGCCCCATGGGCTTCGAGGGCGGCGACTCCGCCACGTTCTCCGTTGACAAGGGCGTGCAGGCCGTGCGCGACGCCCGCAACAACCGCACCGACCGCACCGGCACCGGCGGCGGCAAGCCGGGCATCAGCCCCATGGGCTTCGAGGGCGGCGATTCCGCCACGTTCTCCATCGACAAGGGCGCACAGGCCGTGCGCGACGCCCGCACCGACCGCACCGACCGCACCGGCCCCGGCGGCGGCAAGCCCGGCATCGGCCCGCTGGGCTTCGAGGGTGGCGACTAGTCCCAGGCTCTGCTCGCGTACAGCAGCATGACACGCTGCTGAGAGAGGTGCTCAATGGCACGGGCTCAGTTCACGTTCAATAACAACGTCCGCCAGCTCTTCACCGGCGATTCGCTGACCAGCAAGATGTTCCAGCTGGCCATCGCCGCGGCGGCCGTGGGACTGATGGTGCGAACGTACCTGGTCGCACCGGAGATGGCCACCACCGCGCCCTTCACGGGGCCGGCGGCCATCCTGGCCGCGGTGCTCACGGTCGCCCTGGTCGGGCTCGGGGGCCTGTTCCCCCTGCCGCTCGGCCACAAGATCCACCTGAGCCTGGGTAGCTCCGCCGCGTTCGCGACCCTGCTGGTCTTCCCGCCGCAGGAGGCGATCCCGCTGGCGTTCGCGGGCACGCTGATCGCGCAGGTCATCCGCTGGAAGCGTGGAGACCGGCTGACCCTCCCCACCATCATCTTCAACCTGATGCAGTACGTGGTGACCTGGAGCCTGGCCGCGGACGTCTACTACCGCGCGCAGGCCAACCTCCTCCTCACCAACCCCGCCTTCTCCTGGCTGCCCGTCGTGGCCACCGGCGCGATCTACCTCCTGACGAATACGTGGATCGTGTCGACGTGGGCCGCGCTGCGGCGCCGGGCGTGGACGTGGGACCTGTGGGTCCGCGCGCTCCGCGAAGCCGGGTCCGGGTACGCCGCCTCTCTCGCGCTGGGAGCGGCGGCCGCGGGCCTGGTGGTGACGCGGCCCCTGCTGGTGCTGGCACTGGTACCCCTGCTGGCCTCGCTGAGGCACGCCCTGGCCCGGATGTCCGGGATCATCGTGCGGCAGTCGAGCGCGGCCCTGGAGGCGCTGGTGGAGATCACCGAGCAGGGATCGCCGTTCACCGCGGAGCACTCCGAGCGGGTCTCGTGGTGGGCGCAGCGCCTGGCCCGCCACCTGAACCTGTCCGCGGACGAGGTGGAGCTCGTGGGGATCGCCGCGAAGCTGCACGACCTCGGGAAGGCGGTGCTGCCGCAGGCCATGCTGTTGAAGAACGGCCCCCTCACCGATGAAGAGTGGGCGCTGATGCACCGGCACCCGGCGATCGGGGCGCAGGTCATCTCCCGCCTGCCCGGATTCGAGGCGGTGGCCCGGTACGTCCGCTACCATCACGAGCGCTACGATGGCGGCGACAGGGGCTACCCGGGCGATCTGCAGGGGGCGGCGATTCCGCTGGGCGCACGCATCATCGCCGTGGCGGACTCGTACGATGCCATGATCTCCGCGCGGCCCTACCGCCCGGGGATGAGCAAGGAGCAGGCGCTGGCGCAGATCAGCGCCAACCGCGGGACGCAGTTTGATTCTCGCGTGGCCTCGGCCCTGCTGGAGCTGGCGCAGGGTGAGGCGGAGGGCATCACGGTGGCGGAGCCGCAGCAGGCACCAGCGCTGCAGTGGCAGGCGGTGTCGAGCCGTTGAGCCCCGGACGCCACTTGTGGGCCCAACACCCAACCGGGCCGCGGGCGGCGGCAGCCGCCGCCCGCGGGGCCGGGGTGGGGCCGCGGAAGCACCACGGGACAAGGGAGGAGTCAGCGTGCTGACCACAACGTCGGAGGTGTGGCTGGGACTGCTGCTGGTGGTGGTCGCCGGCGTGCTGTACGCGTTCCGGGCGCCCGCGTGGCGATCCCGGGCGTCGGGTATCCACGGCGTCTTCGACCCGCAGACCAACCTGATGACCCAGCCGGTGCTGGAGAGCCTGCTGCGGCTCCGCATCGAGGAGAACCGCGGCCAGCGCGGCGCGCTCACCCTGGCCATGATCGAACTGGACGGCTTCGCCGGCTACGCGGCCTCCTTCGGCGACCCCGCGGGCGCCGCCGTTCTGAAGATGACCGCGGAGATCTTCCACAAGGTCACCCGGCTCAGCGACCCGGTCTTCCGGCTGGGAGAGAACCGGTTCGCCATTCTGTTCACCGAGTCATCGCTCACGCAGGCGCAGCGACAGGTGGCCGACATGACCGCCTCCGTGCAAGCGCTGACCACCGGCCAGATCCGGCCGATCACAGGGTTCTCCGAGCACCGGGCCGGAATGACGGCGCACCAGATGATCGACCAGGCGTGCCAACACCTCGAGGCGGCCCGATGGCACCACGAGGCGGGCCCTCCCGAGGAGCTCTCCATCCTGGAGTGCTGGACAGGTGGCCAGTGGGACCGAACAACCCAGGAGGTCGGGACAGCGCGATGAAAACCGTCCAGCAAGTGATGACCACCGGCATCCCGACAGTGAGGGTGGGGCAGACCGCCGCGGAAGCCACCAGTCTGATCCTGGAGTGCAACATCCGGGTGCTCCCCGTGGTCGAGGGCGAAACGCTGGTGGGGCTGGTCACGATGCGCGACCTGCTGCGGGCCCTCCCCTCCTGGCCCATCAGCCAGGTCATGGTCCGCGACGTCGTCACCGCCACGCTCCGCATGCCGATCCCCACCGCCTATGCGCTGATGGAGGAGCGGCAGGTCCGCCAGCTTCCGGTGGTGGACGGGGAGCGGCTGGCCGGCCTGATCACCCGGGAGGACGTCCTGCGCGAGCTGGGCCACGCCGCGGACCCGCTGACGGGGCTGTCCTGGGGGACGGCGATGCGGGAGCGGGCCATCGAATTCCTCAAGCGCGGCCAGGAGATCGTCATCATCTTCCTGGACATGGACGGGTTCGGCACCATCAACAAGCGCTTCGGCCACGTGGTGGGAGACCGCTGCATCCAGGCGGTGGCGAACACGCTGCTGGCCACCATCGACCCGGCGAAGGACATGCTCTGCCGCTACGGCGGAGACGAGTTCGCGATCCTGACCACCCGCCGGCGCGACGACGCCGAGAGGCTGCGCCGCGCCGCCGTGGACGCCATCGCCACCGTGCGGCCCGTGGATCTACCCGGTGGCGTGGTCCTCGCCGCCTCCACCGGCATCGCCGGGGGCCGGCGGACCACCGAGCGGCGCTCCACGCACTTCGCGGCCACCGTCAACGATCTCATCACCGCGGCCAGCCGGCAGTCCAGCCACGCCAAGATCGCCAAGAACGGGCAGGCCGGCGCGGACGGCATCTCCGTCTTGATCCCGGCGGAGCCGCGCCTCACCCTGGAGCGCCTGAACCTCTCCGTGGAAAACGGCGAGGAGGCGGCGGCGGTGCAGTTGAGCCTGGGACACCACCGCTTCCGCGGTGAGACCAGGGGGCCCAGCGTCGGCGCCATCCCGCTGCGGCTGCCCGCCGACTCCACAGTGCAGGCGGTCAACCAGGCCCTGCCGGAGGGATGGAACGCCGCGGTGGACGAGGTCAGCATCATCCGCACGTCCTCCGACACCCTGGTGGTGATGGTTACCGTGGCGCTGACCAAGCCGGACGAACCCATCGAGATTCTGGCGGGCTGCGTGCCCGTGCGAGGCGACCTGGGCACGGCGACCGTCAAGGCCACGCTGCAGGCGCTGAACCGGCGCCTCGGCACCCTGATCACGCGCGGCGCGGCCCCTCTTCACGTCCCGGCGGCAAACGGGGCCTCCCGGCACCTGGTGGACGCTCGATAGCCCGTAAGGTTGGATGGAATGGCTTTACGCCATTCCATCCTTCACCAT
>JACQTN010000424.1 GCA_016210785.1 Armatimonadota bacterium | reverse complement strand
GCCCTCCACCCGCCCCCGCCGCCCTGCAGGCGGCTTGGAGAGCTCGCGGAATACTCGGACGGGCTGCTACGCGGTAGAGTCGCGCACCTTGCACGGACGTCGAACGTGCCGCCACACATCTTCTGAGAACGACGAGGAGGCATCGGCGTGTACCTCAAGCGACTGGAACTGGCGGGGTTCAAGACATTCGCCGATCGCACCGAGCTGGAGTTCACCCCTGGCATCACCGCCATCGTGGGGCCCAACGGCTCGGGAAAGTCGAATATCTGGGATGCGATCAGGTGGAGTCTTGGCGAGGCGAATGTGCGCCACCTGCGCGGGTCCCGCCTGGAGGACGTCATCTTCGCCGGCAGCGAGGGCCGGCGCGCGGTCGGCATGGCCACCGTCTCCCTCACGCTGGACAACTCCTTCGGGATTCTCCCTGTGGAGTTCGCGGAGGTGACCGTCACCCGCCGCGCGACGCGGGGTGGCGAGGGCGAGTGCTTCCTCAACACCGTGCCCTGCCGGCTGCGCGACATCCAGATGCTGTTCCTGGGCACGGGGCTGGGCGGCCGCTCCTACGCCATGATCGGCCAGGGCGAGGTGGACGCCGTGCTCAACGCCTCGCCGGAGGAGCGCCGCGTGCTGCTGGAGGAGGCGGCAGGGCTGGCGCGCTACAAGCGGCGCCGGCAGGAGGCGGAGCGCCGGCTCACCCACGCCGCCCACCATCTGGAGCGCCTCGGCGATATCCTCGGGGAGTTGGAAACCCGGCTCGTGTCGCTGGGCCAGCAGGCGGAGACGGCGCGCCAGTACCAGGCCTACATGGAGGAGATGCGCCGGCTGGAGCTGACGCTGCTGGTGGACGCCGCGCGGCGCCTGGCTGTGCAGTCGAAGCGGATGGCAACGCAAGAGGAGACCGCGCGCCAGAAGCGCGACGAGGCGCAGGCCAAGGTGGAGGAGATCGCCCGCGAGCTGGCGGATGTGCGGGCACGCGAGGAATCCGCGGTCCGGGCGTGGGAGGAGGCGCAGCGGCAGTTGTTGCGCGTCGTGGAGGAGCTGGCCGCCGCCGAGTCCGCGGTGCAGCTTCAGGAGGAGCGGCTGCGCGGCAACGCCGCGCAGCAGGAGCGCGTGCAGGCCGAACTGAACCGGCTGCAGGCCGCGATCCAGGCGGTGCAGGGGGACATGGCCGCGCTGCGCGCGCAGGAGTCGGAGGCGGCCGCGCGGCAGGCCGCGCTGCAGACCAGGCTGGCCGCCGCGGAGGGCGAGGCGGCGGCGCTGGAGGCGGCGGCCGCGGCGGACGAGGAGCGGCTTGAGGCCCTGCGCGCCGACGCCATCGAGCTGGCACGGGCCCGGGCCCAGGCGCAGAACGAGATGGCGGCGCTGCGGGCGCGCGAGGCGGGGCTGCAGGCGCAGGTGGCGGCGCTGGCCGAGCAGGCGGCGCGGCTGGACGAGGAGATGGCTCGGCTCGACGCCCGTCGGATGGCGCTGCTGGAGGAGGCGGACGGTCTGCGGGCGGAGGCGGCGACCGCGGAGTCGCGTATCGCGGAGGAGAAGGCGCGCCTGGCCGCGCTGGCGGAGACGCGGCAGACGCTGGACCAGGAGGAGCGGCAGGTCAGCCTTCAGCGCCAGGCGGTGCACGCGCGGCTGCAGTACCTGGAGGAGGCGCAGACGCAGTACGCGGGCTACGAGCAGGGCGCCCGCGAGATCCTGCTGGAGGCACGCACCGACCCGTCACGGTTCGCGGGGTTGCTGGGTACCGTCGCGGAACGCCTATGCGTGCCGGCCGAGTACCGGGTCGCCGTCGAGGCGGCGCTCGACCGCCGCACCTCCGCGCTGCTGGCCTCCTCGCCCGACGCCGCCCTCGCCATGCTGCAGTGGGTGCGCGCGCGCGGGCTCGGCGGCACCTTCGTCGCGCTGGGCCTGCTCAAGTCCACCGGCGGAAACGGGGATGGGAAAGGTGATGCGGGCGGTGCGGGAAACGGCGGCGCGGTGCCATCCGTTGACGCCGCGCGGCGGCCGGTGCTCGCCGGCGATGGCATCGTCGGTTGGGCCGTTGATCTGGTAGACGGTGACGGCGCCGGCCGTCCGCTGGTGGAGGCGCTGCTGGGCGACGTGATGGTGGTCCGCGACCTCCAGGTGGCGCTGCGCCTGCGCGACGCGGGCGTCGCCGCGGTCTTCGCGACTACGTCGGGCGAGGTCCTCACCCCTGCCGGCGTGCTGAGCGCGGCGGTGCCGGTAAGCCCGGAGGTGAGCGTGCTGGGCCGCGCGGAGGCGCTGGCGGCGGCGAAAGGGCAGTCGGTGAGCTACGACGCCCGCCTGGCCGACGAGCTGGAGCGGCAGCGGCAGTACGCGCACGACGCGGCGCGGGCCGAGGCAGCCCTGGCCGCGCTGGAGTCGTCGCTGGCCGAGCGCCGGCACGCGCTGGTGGAGCGCGAGAAGGAGCTGGCGATGGTGGAGGACGCGGTCGCCGCGATCCCGTCGCAGCGGGGCGCCCTGGCGTACGCACTGCACGAGGCGCACCGCGAGCTGGCCCGCCTGGCG
>JACQTN010000481.1 GCA_016210785.1 Armatimonadota bacterium | reverse complement strand
CGGCCGCGGGCGCGTCGTTCGGACGGGAGGTGCCGCCGGGCGACCGCGCCGCGGACTTCGACGTCGCGGACATCGGCGACTTTGACGTCGGCGATCCCGGCTAGCACGGAGTCATCATCGACATCCTGATCACGTAGAGGAGGTTACCGCGCGTGGAAGGGAAGATCATCCTCCCGGCCTTTTCCGGCACCGAGGTCACCCTGCTCTGGGTGACCCTGCTGACCGCGATCCTCGCCCTGGCCTACGGCGCGTACCTTGTGCGCAAGATGCTCAGGCGGGACCCGGGGCCGCAGGCCATGATCCAGGTCGCCACCGCCATCCAGGAGGGAGCCTACGCTTACCTGCGCCGCCAGCTCCGGACCATGGCCGTGTTCAGCCTGGCGCTCACCTTCGGGCTCTACTTCCTGTACGCGCCCATCTACTCCGACCGGCCTGCGCTGGCCTGGGGCGTGGCGATCTCCTTCCTGCTAGGGTGCGCCGCGTCCTACGGGGCCGGCTACGTGGGGATGACGTCCGCGGTCCAGGGGAACGTCCGGGTCGCCAGCGCCGCGCGCCGCAGCTTCCGCGAGGCGCTGGAGGTGGCCTTCCAGGCGGGCACCATCTCGGGGATGTTCACCGTGGGGCTCGGTCTCCTCGGGGCGACCGTCATCTTCATGATCTACCGCGAGGACGCCATGCGGGTGCTCATCGGCTTCGGCTTCGGCGGCAGCCTGGTGGCGTCCTTCATGCGCGTGGGAGGCGGCATCTACACCAAGGCCGCGGATGTGGGCGCGGACCTGGTCGGCAAGGTCGAGGAGGGACTGCCCGAAGACGATCCCCGCAACGCCGCGGTCATCGCCGACAACGTGGGGGACAACGTCGGGGACTGCGCGGGGATGGCCGCGGACGTCTTCGAGAGCTACGAGGTGACCCTCGTCGCGGCGATCATCCTGGGCGCCAGCGCGCTGCTCGACCCGGAGTTCGTGAAGGCGTACGGCGGCAGGGAATCGGCCTCCGCCTTCGCCCTCAAGCTGATCATCTTCCCCATGCTGGTGCGCGCGGTGGGCATCCTGGCCTCCATCCTGGGGACCTGGGTCGTCAAGGGCAGCGACGAGGAGATCGGTGACCCGATGCGCCCCCTTAACCTGGGGTTCTGGGTCTCCGCCCTGACGGCGGCGGCCGGCTTCGGCGTCATTGCGATCTGGTACCTGCGTGACTTCCGCTTCTTCCTGGCCACCTTCACCGGCATCGTCCTGGCGCTGATCATCGGCTGGCTCACCAACCTGTTCACCCACGCCGATCGCGGCCCCGTGACCGAGATCGCCTACGCCACGAAGACCGGCCCGGCCACCATGCTGATCACGGGCATCGGCACAGGCCTGGAGTCCAGCGTGTGGGCCATCGGCTCCATCGCGGCCACCATCCTGGCGTCCATGGCGATCTTCGGCGGCAACGTGGCCCTGTCCGCCTACGGTATCGCCCTGGCCGGGCTGGGCCTGCTGACGACCACGGCGTTCATCCTGGCGATGGACACCTACGGGCCGATCGTGGACAACGCCAACGGCATCTTCGAGATGTCCGGGGTGGAGCGGGAAGGCTCGCTGGCCGGCCGCATCGTGGGCCGGCTCGACCAGGTGGGGAACACGACGAAGGCGCTGACCAAGGGCTTCGCCATCGCCACCGCGGTGGTCGCGGCCATCGCGCTGTTTCGCTCATTCATCGACGAGGCGCGGCTCTTCGCCACTGCGGAGGGGGTGACCCGCGCGGCGGGCCAGGGCGGGGAGGCGCTGGTCACGCTCATGGACCAGATCGGCATCCAGGTGAACCTGCCGCTGGTCTTCATCGGCCTGCTGATCGGCGGCGCGGTGCCGTTCCTGGTCTCCGCGTTCCTGATCCGGGCCGTGGGGCGATCCGCGTTCATGGTGGTGGAGGAGGTGCGCCGGCAGTTCCGCGAGATCCCGGGCCTGATGGAGGGCAAGGCGCGGCCCGAGTACTCGCGGTGCGTGGACATCGTCACCACCGCGGCGCAGCGGGAGCTGCTGAGCCCGGCGCTGCTGTCCATCTGCGCGCCGGTGATGGTCGCCTTCGGCCTGGGGGCCGCGGCGCTCGGCGCGTACCTGGCGGGGGCAATCCTCACCGCCCAACTGCTGGCGGTCTTCATGGCCAACACCGGCGCGGCGTGGGACAATGCCAAGAAGAAGATCGAGGACGGGTTCCTGGGCGGCAAGAACACGGAGTACCACAAGGCCGCAGTCGTCGGGGACACGGTCGGCGACCCGCTCAAGGACACCGCCGGTCCCGCCCTCAACCCCCTCATCAAGGTGATGAACCTGGTCGCGATCCTCATCGTTCCCCTGGCCGTGCGGCCCTGGGACTGGAAGGTGCGCGCGGCGGTCGTGGCCGTCACCCTCGTGCTGATGGGCGTTGCCGTCGTGCTGAGCCGGCGCGGGATCCCGCAGGAAGGTGGCGGTGCCGAGATGGCCCCCGTCGCCGGCGGCGCTGCCCACCGCTAGATGCACGTGTCGGACATCCGCACCGCGTGCATGCGCAGGACCGGCTTCCCACGATGTGTCGGCATCGGCGCTGCGAGTTACACTGCGCAGAACTGGGCTCGTGCCGCCGAGTCCGAGCATCGTTCATGTTCCGTGAACCCCACTGTCGCGGGTGGGGTCGAGGGGCGCCGTGAGTCTGGTGAGCGCGGTAGAACGCCTGCCTCGAAAGAGTGTAGCACGTGCCGGGGAAGGCCCTCCCCTCGTCGGAAACTTGGTGAAGGGTGGAGTGACCCCCCTGAAATGTCTGAAGACCTTCGATCACCCGCGGCAGGGGTACTCCAATCATTTCAGGGGGGTCATGGCGCAATGCCGCTCCTCCCATCCTTATGGGCTAGAGTAGCGGGATGATGCCCTCGGCGACCGGCACAGGAGGCGCCGTCTCCCGTGCCCGCCGCAGGGCTCCAGGCAACCGGTCGGCGACTTCGGAGGCCAGCAACCCGGCCGGGCCAATCTCACCCTGGAGCATGTCCCCTGCCAGGCCATGGAGGTAGGCACCCACCGCCGCTGCGGCGGCCGGCGCAAGACGCTGGCCCAGCAGGGCGGCCACGGCGCCGGTCAGCGCGTCACCCATACCACCGGTGGCCATGCCCGGGTTTCCCGTGGGGACGATCCAGGCCCCGCCGGACGGTGCCGCCACGACCGTGCGGGCACCCTTCAGCACGGAGACCGCGTCCAGGGCGCGCGCTGCCTCGCGGACCGCGGCCAGGCGGTCACGCTGCACGGCCCGGACGTCTCGACCGAGCAGGCGCGCCATCTCGCCTGGATGAGGGGTGACGATAAGGGGTCCCCTTACACCTGCCCGAAGGTCGGGATGGGTGGCGAGGATGTTGAGGGCATCGGCATCCAGCACGATCGGTACGGCCGTCCCATCCAGAACGGACCGCAGTGCGCCCACGACGCCCGCCGTCGTCCCCAGACCCGGCCCGGCGGCGACCGCGTCGGCGCCGGCCAGCAGGACGCGGAGGGCGTCCGCCGCCTCCGGCGCCAGGGCGCCGTCGCGCCACGGCAGCGGGTGCACCATCGCTTCGGGGACGCGGCTCGCCGCCACCGAATAGATGGGCTCGGGGACCGCAACGTGCACCAGCCCGGCCCCCATCCGCAGGGCGCCGAGCGCGCACAGCGCCGCAGCTCCGGCGAAACCCACCGAGCCGGCCACCACCAGCACGCGGCCGTAGTGGCCCTTGTGGCTGTCGGGACGCCGGGCGGGGAGCGCCCCGCGCACCGTGTCGGGCGTCACCAGGAAGGTCTGCACCGCGGGGTCGTCAAGCACCGCGGGCGGGAAGCCGATGTCCGACACGTACACTCTGCCCGCGTGCTCCGCGCCGGGATAGATCAACAGACCGACCTTGGGCAGGGCCATCGTGACCGTGGCCGCCGCGCGGACGCACGGCCCCTCCACCTGCCCGGTGTCCGCGTCGACGCCGGAGGGCACGTCCACCGCCAGGATGGGCGGCCCCGCCGCGTTCGCGGCCTCGATCGCCTGCGCCGCCGCGCCGCGCGCCGGCCCGCGGAAGCCGGTGCCGAACAGGGCGTCCACGATGAGGACGGCGCTGGCAAACCGGTCGCGGAGGTCGGAGGCGTCCTCCACCACGTGAAGGGCGATGCCCGCGCCGGCCATCCTGTCCAGCATGGCGCGGGCATCGCCCTTCACCTCTTCCGGCCGCCCCAGCAGCCAGACCGCTGTCTCGATCCCGCCGGCGTTCAGGTGGCGGGCGGCGACAAAGCCGTCGCCGCCGTTGTTGCCCTTGCCGGCAAGCACGATCACCGGACCGCGCCGCGCGCCGGCCCGCATCACGTTCGCCAGGCGCGCCACCGCGATCCCGGCCCGCTCCATCAGGTCGAGGCCGGGGATGCCGAACTCCTCGATGGCCCGGCGGTCGAGAGCGGCCATCTGGGCCGCGCTGGGAACCCGCATGCGCCTTGGATACCTCTTACTCCTCTCCCGCCTGGTGAACTCCCTGAAATATCCGAAGGCCTTCAGTCTGTCTGGTCATCGGATCCTCCCGGATATTTCAGGGGGTTCAGGGGAGAGGGGAGGGTGAGGGGAGAGGCCCGGGTCCCCGCGTGGCGCACGGCCACCGCCTGCGCGATGGCCACGTGCGAGGTGTGGGTGAGAGAAACCATGACGGCGGCGACGCCCTGCTGCCGCGCGATCCGGTCGGCGCTCCCGTGCAGCACCACGTGCGGACGGCCCAGGGTATCGTTCAGCACCTCAATCTCCCGCCAGGCCATGGCGCGCCCGCCCAGGCCCAGCGCCGTCATCACCGCTGCCTTCGCCGCGAAGCGCGCCGCCAGCCGCTGCGGCCGCAGGCTGCCCGGGCCCGCCCGCGCCACTTCCGCCGGCGTGAACAGACGACGGAGGAAGCGGTCGCCCCAGTGCGCCACGGCCCGTTCGATGCGGGCCACCTCGATCATGTCCACGCCCACGCCGGCAATCATCGCACGTTGGAGCCCGAGCTACCGGGGGGCCGGCATCTCCGCCTCGTCCACGAGCATCACGGGGATGCCGTCGCGGATCGGGTACCGGCGCCCGCATTTGGTGCACACGAGCCGGTCGCCCTGGAGGTCCACCGGCGTCTTGCACACCGGACAGGCGAGGATTTCCAGCAGACTCTTGTCAATCATTGCCCCCTCCGGACCACGCGCATTTGCAGCGCCGCCGTCGCATCGCCTCCGCACTCTTCGACGGCCGCTGCCGCCGCTCCCGCCGGCGCGTCTCCGCGCAAGGCGGCCGGATGGGCGGGCCGGACCGGCGTCACGCGCCGCCGTTCTCCGCCATCGCGCCCAGAAAGAGGATCGCGCTGGCCGCGTAGATGCGCGCCGCCGTCACCAGTTCCTCCACCTCGACGTACTCGTCCACCTGGTGGGGGATCGTGCGGTTCCCGGGACCGATAGTCACGATGGGCACGCCGGCCCACGCGTGCAGGAAGGTGCCGTCGGTGCTGCCGGGCACGCCGCCGTGGCGGGGCGGCCGCCCGGTGACCATCTCGCACGCCGCCTCCACCGCGCGCACCAGGGGCGCCTCCCGCGGCGTCTGCGTCCAGGGCCGTTCCTCGATCACCTCCAGCGCCGACTGCACGCCGGGGTGGCGCGCGCGGATCCGCTCCAGCAGCGCCTGCATCTCGACCACCACGGCCTCATGCGTCATGCCGGGGATGGTGCGCAGATCCAGCGCCACCAGCGCGTCCCCCGGGAGCACGTTGAGCTGCGCCTCGCCGCGATCGGGCGCGCGCACGATGGTGGGCGTGGCGCTGGGACACCCCAGAAGATCGTGCACGCCGTGCCGCTCCACCAGCATCCGGTCCAGATCGCGGACGCCCAGGAGAAACTCCGCCACGCTGAACAGCGGATTCACGCCCTCGCGCGGCATCGCCCCGTGCGCCATGCGGCCGCGGAAGCGGGCCAGCGCGCGGATGGCGCCCTTCTGGCACAGGCACACCTCGTTCTCCTCCGGCTCGCAAATGAGGGCGGCCGCGGCGCCCCTGGCCCAGCCGCGGCGGATGAAGTCCTTGATGCCGGCCATCATCCCCTCTTCGTCCACCACCACCGCCAGGCGGATGGTCCCGGGGATCTCGATGCCCGCGTCGCGCAGCGCCTTGACCGCGGTCACGGCGGCGGCGAGCCCGCCCTTCATGTCGGCCGCGCCCCGACCGTACAGCCGGCCGTCCACCACGACGCCTTCAAAGGGCGGATGGGTCCAGGCTGCGGGGTCACCCTCCGTGACCACGTCGGTGTGCCCCTCCAGGATCAGCAGCGGTCCGCCCGGCGCGCATTGCCAGTCCCCGACCACGTTGGGCCGCCCGGGCGCCGCTTCCTCGACAGCGACCCGCATCCCCAGTCCCTCCAGCACCCCGGCCAGAAACAGCGCCACGGCCTTCTCTGTCGCCGCGGGCACGTCGGGGCGGTACACGCTGGGGATGCGGACCAGGTCGCGCGTGAGGCTCACCGCGAACTCGGCGTCCACGGCCTCCACCGCGCGCCGGGCTAGCCGCTCGATCTCAGCGGGAATGCGCATGATGACCTCTCGCCCGCTGCCGCGCGCCGTACTGAGCCGGCCGGCCGCGGGCTAAATGATCCCGCGATACCCCTGCACGATGCGCACACTTTCCCCCTCTCCCCGCACCGGGGAGAGGATCGGGGTGAGGGG
>JACQTN010000433.1 GCA_016210785.1 Armatimonadota bacterium | reverse complement strand
GGTAAGAGGTATCCTAGCCATTGAGGCGCACCCGCACGTTGCCGGAAAAGCGCGTCCGCTGCAGGCTCACGTCCGACTCCAGGCGATCCGCGTTGATGGTGGTGTTCCCTTCCCGGAAGGTGACGCCGCCGGTGGCCACCAGCCGGTCCTCAGTCGCCGACCAGGTCATCTGCTGGGCCCGCAGGCGCCGCCCGTCCGCGCTGGTCGCCTCCACGCCGCCGCCCATCTCCACCACGCGCGTGCGCAGCCGCACCACGCCGGTGCCGGCCTGCAGCGTGATGGCCGGCGCGCCCTGCCGGAAGAGGGTGCCCGTCACCTGGTCCATGTGCATCACGTCCTTCGCGTCGTCCACCACCAGCGACTGGGCCCGCAGGTCCCACTGGCGCCGGCCGCGGGCGTCGGAACCGGTGACGGCGGTGCCCCGGATCTCCAGATACGGCGCGCCGGGATCTGGCGCAGGCGCCCGGGTTGCGGGCCGCGTAGAGGCGCCTTTGGACGCGCCCGCCGCGGGCGGGGCAGGCGCGCCGGGGGTGGAACGCCGCGCCGCGGCGCTCCACAGGAGGACACCGGCCACGGCGGCGGCTCCCAGGCCTATGATCACCAGTGCCGCCCGGCGCCGTGCCAGTGTCATGCTGCCTCCATCCTCCGCGTACGCCACTGCGTTCCCCACCCATCTTACCGGGCGGTGCGGGCTCGCGCAACCGTGATCACCTCGCGAGCGGCCCGCGCGATCGCGCCCGGCTCGCCCAACGCACGCGTCACCTGCCACAGTGCTTCCCGCATCGTCTGGCGCCGGGCATCGTCGCGCAGCAGCGCCAGCACCTCTGCGGCGAGCCGCTCTGGATTGACATCGCCGCGGAACAGCTCCGGCACGATGGCGCGGTCGGCTAAGATGTTCGGGAGCGCGGCAAATTTCAGCGACGTGACCCAGTGGGCGACGATCCAGGTGAGCCACGACACGCGGTAGACGACGATCATGGGCGTGGCCAGCAGGGCCGCCTCCAGCGTAGCGGTTCCCGAGGCGGTGATCACCACGTCGGAGGCGGCCAGCACGTCGCGGGCGCGGCCCTCCACCACGGTCACGGGCAGCCCGCGGCGGCCGACCATCCCGTGCACGAGAGTGCCAAACCGGGCGGAGGCCAGCGGCAGCAGGTAGCGCGCGCCGGGGAGCGCGCCGCGGATTCGGGCCGCGGCGCCCAGCATCACCGGCAGCAGCCCGCGGATCTCCTGCCACCGGCTGCCCGGCAGCAGCCCCACCGCCGGCGCGTCCTCCGGCACGCCGAGGGCGCGCCGCACCGCGCCGCGGTCCTCCGGCCCTCGCGCCAGATCCACGGAGGGATGGCCGACGAAAGCGACGTCGGCCCCGGCCCTGGCGTACGCCTCCGCCTCAAAGGGAAAGATGGTGAGCAACCGCATGCCCAGCGGAGCGATCTTCGCGGCGCGGTCGCCGCGCCGGCCGTAGGCCATGGGCGGGATGTAGTAGACGATGGGCAGCCGCCGGAGCCGCCGGGCCAGTTGCAGGTTGAACCCCGGGAAGTCCACCAGCAGCAGCAGGTCCGGGGAGCGGCGCGCGATCAGGTCCAGGATCAGGGCCAGCCGTCGGGCGAACAGCGGCAGGCGCAGGTAGGCTTCCAGATAGCCGATGACGCCCCAGTCCGTGGTCTCGACCAGCACCTCCACGCCGGATGCGCGCATATGCGGGCCGCCCACCCCCACCAGGTGGAGATCGGGTGCCTGCACCAGGATCTCGCGGGCCAGGTGTGCCGCGTGCAGGTCGCCGGAAACTTCACCTGCGACGATGAAGATGGTCGGAGCGTGCTCCTCCGTTCGTCCCGAATACGTCGAAGGTGGCCCCTGTGAAACATCGACGTGCCCCCCTTGTCCTCGACGCTGCCCTCTCGACGTCTCAAAGGGGTCAGGACGAACGGGGTCGTGGCGTGCAGGCGGGTTATCCCCGTGGTTCGACGGGCTCACCACGAAACGGTGGGGTCCGTTCCGCCGGGCGCGGGCATCTCCACCGCGACAATGCTGATGCCGGCGGCATCCGCCTGCGCCATCAGTTCCGCCCGGTCCAGCATGAGCGTGCGGCCGGCCTCCACGGCCAGCACGGCCGCCTTCACGTCCCGCATCGCCGCCAGCGTTTCCAGCCCGACCGCGGGGAGATCGAAACGGGGATCCTGCCGGGGGCGGCTCACCTTCCCCACCGCGGCACCTCCGCTCATGGCGCCGCCGCGCCGGATCGCGGTGTCGGTGCCCTCCGCGGCCTCCACCGCCAGCACGATGCCACGCCGCACCACCGCGGTCTGTCCCACGTCCATGGCGGCCAGCCCCGACGCCACCCGCAGGGCCAGCCGCGCGTCGTCCCACTCCTCGGGAGAAGGTTCGCGCGCGCTCAGCACCCCCGCGGGTGCCAGGAGATCGGGCGCGAACGCGGTCTGCGGCAGCAGCTCGATGCCCAGCATCCCCAGCAGCCCCGCCAGCTGCTGGAACAGCGCCTGGTCCCGCCGGTCGGCCAGCCGGCCAATCGCCCGGCCGGCGACATCGTCCAGCGCGCTGGCCAGGATCTCCTGCCTCGTGACGACGCCGGCCAGCAGCACGCGGGAGATCTGGTGGCGGCGCAGCAGCGCGAGTCCTTCCGCCCACGCGCCGAACTCCAACCGGTGGTACCAGTCCGCGACGTCGCGCAGTTCCGCGCCCTCGCCGCTGATCTGCACGCACAGCAGCGGCACGCCGCGCGCCTTGGCCGCCTTTGCCAGCAGCACGGGGAGCCGGCCGTCGCCTGCCACCAGACACACCGGCGCGGGGCGATCGGCCGCGGTCTCCGTCACGTCCGCTCCCACTGGGTCAGGCCCCGCTGCCGGACCTGCTCTTCGGTGAGGAAGGCGAGGAGGTGGCGCACCTCCGGGTCGCCGCCCAGCTCCTCTTCGATGCGGGCGACGGCCTGGGTGGTGTTGAGGCCGGACAGGTACAGGAACCTGTACGCTTCCTTGATGGCGCGGCGGCTCTCCGGCCCCACGCCCACGCGCTGCAGGCCGATCCGGTTGATGCCGTGGACCCGCGCCGGAACCCCGTCCACCAGCGCGAACGGCGGGATGTCCTGCACCACCTTGCAGTGGGCGCCGCAGATGGCCAGCCGCCCGATGCGAGTGAACTGGTGGACGATGCAGCCGCCGCCCAGGAAGGCGTGGTCGTCGATCTGCACGTGGCCGGCCAGGCCGGTGAAGTTCACCAGCGTCACGTGGTTGCCGATCCGGCAGTTGTGCGCCACGTGGGCCACGGCCATGAAGAAGTTGTCGCTGCCGACGATGGTCCGGTTGCCTTCGCCGGAGGCGCGGTGGATGGTGGCGTACTCGCGGATGATGTTGCGGTCGCCGATCACGACGCCGGTGGGCTCTCCCCGGTACGCGCGGTCCTGGGGCGG
>JACQTN010000432.1 GCA_016210785.1 Armatimonadota bacterium | reverse complement strand
GTCCGGGATGCCCCGTGTGCGTTACGCCCGTGGAGATCATCGACCGTGCCGTGGAGATCGCGGCGCGGCCGGGGGTGATCTTCTGCTCCTTCGGGGACATGCTGCGCGTCCCGGGGACGTCGGGGAACCTCCTGGAGGTCAAAGCGTCGGGAGGCGACGTGCGGGTCGTCTACTCCCCGCTGGACGCCGTGCGGATCGCCCGCGAGCATCCCGCGCGGGAGGTCGTTTTCTTCGCGGTGGGGTTCGAGACCACGGCGCCCGCCAACGCCATGGCCGTCCACCAGGCACACCGGCAGGGCCTGCCCAACTTCAGCGTGCTGGTGGCGCACGTGCTGGTGCCTCCCGCCATCGAGGCGATTCTCGCCTCGCCCCGCAACCGCGTGCAGGGGTTCCTGGCCGCGGGCCACGTCTGTACGGTGATGGGCTACCAGGAGTACGAGCCCATCGCGGCCCGTTACCGCGTGCCCATCGTGGTCACGGGCTTCGAGCCGGTGGACATCCTGCAGGGCGTCTACCAGTGCGTGCGGCAGCTGGAAGAGGGCCGGGCGGAAGTGGAAAACGCTTACGCCCGCGCGGTGCGGCGGGCGGGCAACGAGGCCGCGCAGCGGATGATCCGGGAGGTCTTCCAGGTGATCCCGCGCAAGTGGCGGGGGATCGGGGAGATCCCACGCAGCGGGCTCGGCCTCCGCGATCCCTACGGGGCGTTGGACGCCGAGCGGCGCTTCGGGCTCGACGGCCGCACCGTGGAGGAGCCGCCCGAGTGCCTGAGCGGCCTCGTCCTGCAGGGCGTGCTCCAGCCGGACGCCTGTCCCGCCTTCGGCGGGCGCTGCACGCCCGAGCAGCCCCTGGGAGCGCCCATGGTCTCCTCGGAGGGCGCGTGCGCCGCGTACTACCACTACCGCGGCGCCGGTTCGCGAGTGTGAACGAGGCAAGATCGGGTCCCAGACCGATGGGTGCGTGTCGCCGCCACAACGTATCATCGCCATGACCAATCCACACGCGGGAGGTGCTTCACATGGGGACGAAAGGTCGTGCGGTGGTCGAGGTTGACCTGAATGAACTGATCGGCGCACTGCGCCGGGCGTATCTGGACGAGCTACTCGCTTCCCATTCATACTGGATTACCGCGCTGGTGGCGGAAGGATGGGCGGGTGAGGAACTGTCGGAGCACTTCAAGGAGGAGGCGGCCGAGGAACTCAAGCACGCCCAGCGCCTGGCCACGCGCATCATCGAACTGGGCGGCAATCCTGTGGTCCATCCGAAGGACTGGGAGGCCGGCGCCACCGCGCCCTGGGTCGCCCCCCGGGCCAAATGGGCTGATGCCAACGGCATGGTGGCCGACCAGATCAAGGCCGAGGCCGGGGCCATCGATGCCTACAACGCGCTCGCCAAGATGACCTTTGGCAAGGATCCCGTGACCCATGCCCTGGTGACGGAGCTGCTGGCCGACGAGGTCCGGCACGAGGAGTTCCTGGAGAACCTGAGCGCCGGGTCTGCCAAACCTTGACCGCGTGGGGCGAGGCGCGTGGTGCGGACCTACCGCCTGACCATCTGGCGACGGATCGTAAACCTGGTGATGCGCGCGCTGCTCGCCTCGGAGCTGGCGCCTTCCCATTATTACCTGCTGAAGACAAGAGGGCGGAGGAGCGGCGGGATCATCTCGACGCCGGTGTGGCTGGTTGAGGAAAGGGGTGGCCGCTGGCTGGTTTCTCCATACGGGGAAGTGAGCTGGGTGAGGAACGCACGCGCGGCGCGGGAAGTGACGCTCGTGCGCGGATTCCGGTCCGAGACTGTGCGGATCGCCGAGCTCGGCCCGGAGGACAGCGCCCCGATTCTCAAAACCTATGTACGGCGGGTGTCCGTCACCAGACCGTACTTCGACGCCGGCACAGACGCGCCGCTCGAGGCGTTCGCGGCCGAGGCGGCGAAGCATCCTGTGTTCCGGGTCGAGAGCGGGCCAACCCCGCCACTCCGCTCATGACCACCTTATGATCGTGCCCGGGCAAGGGTCCCACGGACGCGTCCCGGGCCGGGACCCGCGCAAGATCCGTGTTCCTCAGGCAACCCCGGAGGGCCGAGCCACTGCCCGGCCCCACCAACCTGTCCACGAAATTGCCGGCCCCAACCGCCTTCTGGGCGGTGGGGGGTGCTCAGAAGCCGGGTGGGTGGTGCTTGATCAGGAAGCACCGTGTACCCCCCCGGCAGCGCCTGGCCCCCGAAAATTCGTGTAGCGGATTCTTGGGTTGAGCCGGCAAGTCAGTGTGCGCGCGCCACGTCGCGCCCCTGCCTGCGCCTGATTCGTGCGTCTGCGCGCGCCCGCGGCAAATCCACCGCCGGCCCTACCCACAATCCGCTAGTGACCCGAGGGCGGTCTCGGGCGCCCCGGATTAGGCTGGGTGGGGAGTTTCAGGCTGGCAGCCGGCGCGCCCGGGCGGGTGGTGGCCGGTGCGATCCCGGGAGGCGATGGGATGATCGAAATCTGCATCCATGGGCGGGGAGGCCAGGGCGCCGTGATCGCGGGACGTCTCCTGGCCGAGGCCGCCCACCGGTCCGGCAGGCTCGTGCAGGCGTTCCCCCAGTTTGGCGTGGAGCGGCGGGGGGCTCCGGTCACCGCTTACGTGCGGATCGCGGAGCCGGGCGACGCCATCCTGCCGCGCTGCCAGATCCTCTCGCCCGATCACGCGATCGTCCTGGACCCGACGCTGCTCGCAGCCGGCGACGTGCTGGCCGGCCTGGAGCCCGGCGGCACCGTCCTGGTCAACACGTCGCGCCCGGTGGGGTCGCTGCCTGCGCCCGCGGGGGCCACGGTGGCCGGCGTGGACGCGTCGGCGATCGCCCTCAAGCACAAGCTGGGCAGTCGCGCGCAGCCCATCGTCAACACCGCCATCCTGGGCGCCTTCGCCAGCCTCACCGGCATCGTGACGCTGGACGCGCTGATTGAAGCGATCCACGCCGCCCTGCCCGCCTCGGCGGAGGCCAACGTCCAGGCGGCGCGGGATGCGCACGCCGCCATCACGCGGAAAGAAGAAGAGGAGAAGGTGGCATGAGCGGCAGCGGGATCCCGGCGGTACCCCACGATCTTCCAGAGGTTCCCCTCTCTAGCACCGACACCCGGGCCAACCGCACCGGGAGCTGGCGGCACGTGCGGCCGGTCATCGCGGAGAAGGCGGCGCCCTGCCACAAGGCCTGTCTGCTGCACGCGCCCATCCCCCAGGTGATGACCGCGCTGGCCCGCGGCGACATCCCCGCCGCGGGCGCGTCCCTGCTGAATCACAACCCGTTCCCCGCCATCACCGCCCGCGTGTGCCCGCACCCGTGCCAGGTGGGATGCAACCGCGGCCGGTACGACGAGCCTATCAACATCCGCGCCGTGGAGCGCTTCCTGGGCGACGCGTTGCTGCACCGCAAGGGCGCGCCGCCCGACGTGAGCACCGGCCGGCGCGTGGCCGTGGTGGGGTCGGGACCGGCGGGCCTGGCCGCCGCGTTCTACCTGCGGGCGCGCGGGCACGACGTCACCATCTACGAGCGCGAGGCGGAGCCGGGCGGCATGCTGCGCGACGCCATCCCCGCCTACCGCCTCCCCGCGGAGATCCTGGACGCGGAGATCGAGGGTCTGCGGCGCATGGGCGTTGTCTTCCGGTGCGGCGTGGAGATCGGCAGCGACATGCCGCTGGCGGATCTGCTGGCCGCCCACGACGTGGTCTTCGCCGCCACGGGTGCCCACGGCGAGCGCGGTCTGGGCGCCCCGGGCGAGGAGCACCTGACGCGGGGGCTGGAGTTCCTGCGGGGCGTGCGGCGCGGCGAGATCACCTCGGCCAGCGGCACCGTGGCGGTTGTCGGCGGCGGCAACGTCGCCATCGACGTGGCGCGCACGCTGGTCCGGCTGGGGGCGCGCGCGGTCGTGCTGTACCGGCGCACCCGCAAGGAGATGCCGGCCATCGAGGAAGAGGTGGAGCACGCCATCGCCGACGGCGTCACCTTCGAGTTCCTCACGCTGCCCGTGGTCGCGGAGCGCGTCGACGGCCACCTGCGCCTGACGCTGGTCACGATGCAGCTCGGCGAGCCCGACCGCTCCGGCCGGCGCCGTCCGGTGCCGGTGCCCGGCTCCGAGCACTCCTTCGAGTGCGACGGCGCCATCGCCGCCATCGGCGAGGTTGCGGAGACTAAATTCCTGCCCAAAGAGGTGCTCGACGAGCAGGGATGGGCACGGGCGGACAAGGCCACCGGCGCGACCGCGGAGGGGTGGCTGTACCTGGGCGGCGACCTGATCACCGGGCCGGCAACCGTCTCGGAGGCCATCGCGTGGGGACGGCGCGCCGCGCTGGCCATCGATCGTCGCCTGAGAGGGGAGCCGCCCGCGGCACCGGAGCGCCTGCTGCCCACCGTCTCCATCAAGGGCATCAACCTGGACTACTTCCGCCGCGCTCCCCGGACGGTGCAGCCGGCGCTGCCGGTGGAGACGCGCCGCCTGACCTTTGAGGAGGAGATCGGAGGCATCGATCTGGTGCAGGCGATGGAAGAGGCGGCCCGCTGCTTCGTCTGCGGCACCTGCACCGTGTGTGCCAACTGTTGGGCCTTCTGCCCCGACGCGGCCATCGAACTCGGGGCCGAGGATGCGATCCCGCGCGTCACCCTGGACTACTGCAAGGGCTGCGGCATCTGCGTGGTGGAGTGCCCGCGGGGGATCATCGCGCTGGTGGACGAGGCGAAAGTAGAGGTGCGGGCATGACGATCGCCTGGACAGAGAGCCGGGTGCTGACCGGCAACGAGGCGGTGGCCGAGGGCGTCTGCCTGGCCCGCGTGCAGACCATCGCCGCCTATCCCATCACGCCGCAGACGCAGATCGTGGAACGGCTCGCCGAGATGGTGGCCCGCGGGGAGTTGGCCGCCCGCTTCGTCAACGTGGAATCGGAGCACTCCGCCATGGCGGCGTGCTTCGCCGCGGCGGCGGTGGGCGCACGCACCTTCACCGCCACCTCTTCCCAGGGTCTGGCCTTGATGCATGAGATGCTGCACTGGACCGCCGGGGCGCGACTGCCCATCGTGATGGCCAACGTGAACCGGGCGCTGGCGCCGCCGTGGTCGGTGTGGGCCGACCACACCGACGCCCTCAGCCAGCGCGACACCGGGTGGATGCAGGTCTACGCGGAGTCCAACCAGGAGGTGCTGGACTCCATCCTCCTGGCCTATGCCGTCTCCGAGCGCGTGCTGCTGCCCACCATGGTGAACCTGGACGGCTTCTTGCTCTCCCACACCGCCGAGCCGGTGGAGGTCTACGCGGGCCACCGGGTGGACCTGTTCCTTCCTGACTTCGAGGCGCCGTATCGATTGAGGCCCGGCGAGCCCCGCGCCTTCGGCGGCCTGGCCGACCCGGGGCGCTACCTGGAGTTCCGGCTGCGGCTCCAGCAGGCCATGGCGCGTGCCGCCGGCGTGATCGAGGAGGAGGGAGCGCGGTTTGCGGTGGCCTTCGGCCGCGGGTACGGCCTGCTGCACGCGGAGATGATGGAGGACGCGGAGACGGTGCTGATGGTTGTCGGGTCCATGGCCACCACGGCGCGCGCGGCGATCGCGCAACTGCGGCGGGAGGGACGGCGCGTCGGCCTGCTGCGCGTGCGCGTGATGCGGCCCTTCCCCTTTGGCGCGATCCGGCGGGCGCTGCGCGGCGCGCGGCGCGTGGCGGTGCTGGACCGCAACCTCTCCCCGGGCCACCACGGCATCCTGCACGCGGAGGTGAAGTCGGCGCTGTTCAGCGAACCGGCGCGCCCATCCGTGAGCGGGTACGTCCTCGGCCTCGGTGGCCGCGACGTGCGGCCGGAGGACATCGCCGGCATCGTGGCGGACGTGGAGCGGCGGGAGGGCGGCGAGGACCTGATCTGGTGGGGCACCGGCGCTCCGCCGTCGGAGATCCCCGTGCCCGCGGAGCGGAGGGAGGCGCTGGCATGAACACCGGATGGGGCGGCATGAACACGGGATGGTCTGAACTGTCGCGGGAGGAGTACCTGCATCCGGGACACGTGGCCTGCCAGGGCTGCGGAGCCGCGCTGGCCATGCGCCTGGTGCTCAAGGCCACCGGCGATCGGGTGATGGTGGTGCTGCCGGCGGCGTGCTGGACCATCATCGACGGGTCCTTCCCCACCCACGCCCTGCGCGTGCCGCTGCTGCACACCGCCTTCGAGACTGCGGCCGCGGCGGCCACCGGCCTGCGGGCCGGGCTGGACGCCGTCGGTGCCCCGCCCACCACGGTGATGGCCTGGGCGGGCGACGGCGGCACCTTCGACATCGGCTTCCAGGCCATCTCCTCCGCCGCGGAGCGCGACGAGGACATGATCTACGTCTGCTACGACAACGAGGCGTACATGAACACCGGCATCCAGCGCAGCAGCGCCACCCCGTGGGGCGCGTGGACCGCCACGACCCCCGCGGCGCGGCCGCAGGACCGGCCCAAGAAGGACATCGTGGGCATCCTGGCCGCCCACCGCATCCCCTACGCCGCCACCACCACGGTGGCCCATCCCGACGACCTGGTGCGGAAGGTGACGCGGGCGCTGGGCGTGCGCGGCTTCCGCTTCCTCCACCTGCTGGCGCCGTGCCCGCCCGGGTGGAAGGTGGACAGCAGCCTGGTCATCAAGGCGGCGCGCCTGGCCGTGGCCTCCGGTGTCTTCCCCCTGTACGAGGTCGAGGACGGCGTGCGGCTGACGCTCAACATGAGCGCGCCCACCGTGCCGGTGGCGGAGTACCTGAGCCTGCAGGGGCGTTTCGCCCACCTGACGGAGGAGCAGGCCGCCCACATCCAGTCCATGGTGGACGCGCGTTGGGTGGATCTGGAGGACTGGCACCTGCGGACGCACGGCGGGCCGCCGATCGGGATTCCGTCCGCCCTGGACGGGCACGGGCGGCCGGGTGATGTGGTCCCGCACGGATGAGTGACCCCGGCGACGCCAACGAGGAGGTGACGCGGTGAAGCGCCAGCAGAGAGGACGCCGGCCGGCGGGCCGGCGCGTGCCCACGTATGTGTGGGCCCTGGCAGGGGTGGTGCTGGTGGTCGCGGTGGCGCTGCTCGCCACCTGGATGCGGCAGCCCGCCTACGCGGCCTACGCCGACGGCCGGCGGCCCACGGTGGCCTTTTTCTGGTCCGACCCCACGCCCCACCATCCCGGCGGCTGACCAGCCTGCGACATCATGAAGCCCGTGATGGCTTCATTGAAGGCACGGTTCGGCGACCGGCTCACCTTTCACTACCACGAAGTCAACGCGGCGGACTCGGAGGCCGCGGTTCGCGACTTCGACATCACCAGCCATCCCCAGGTCTTTCTGATCGATCCTCGGGGCAGGCTGGTGAAGAGTTTCGCCGGCGTGGTCCCGGAAGGCACGCTGACCGCGGAGGTCACCCGCCTGCTGAGATAATGGTGCAGGCTGCTCGGGCGCCTAGCGGACCCCGGATCATCCGTCCGCCCGATGCTGGCCTGCCGGCGCGCGCCCTATGCTGAGGAGGGTGACTCCGGGGCAGGCGAGGTGATGGTGATGGAAAGCCGGACACCGCGTGTGCTGGTGGCGACCGACCTGTCGTCGGTGTCGGAGCCGCTGGTGGCCAGCGCGGCCGGCCTGGCCCGCCAGATGGGCGCCGAGCTGGTCGCCATCCACGTCTTCGAACCGCAGGAGTACGAGGAGGTCCGGCGCGAGACGCGCATGTCGCTGGACCAGTACACCGACCAGCTCCGCTCCCGCATGCGCCAGG
>JACQTN010000420.1 GCA_016210785.1 Armatimonadota bacterium | reverse complement strand
CGCGTTGATCTCCCCGGCCAGCGCTTCGTAATGCCGCCCCTTGAGGATCTTTGTCTGCGCGTTGACCTCTGTCCTGGCTGCCGCTTCCCTGAAGATCTCCAGATACGAATCGCTGATTGCTCCTAAGCCCCGCTCGATGATGGTGTTGTGGATCTCGCGCTGCCTGCGCAGCACCTCCGCGTCCTGGTATTCCTCGGGCAGGCCTTCCTCCATCTGGCGGAAGGCGTAGCCGTGGAGGCCCGGGTTCGTCACGTGGACACCGACCACGCGGCTCGAGAAGGCCCGGGCGAGTTCGATCGCCACAGCCGTGGCCCGGCGCGCGTGCCCGGAGTTGTCCAGAGCCAGGAGGATGCGATCATACATGATCGACCCCGTCCCCCTTTCCCTTGCGCATGAACGGCATGGGCATCTGGCTTCTGATCTCCTGTAGGGCCTCGGGGGTGATGCGCGCATATCCCTTCCGGGCCGCGCTGGCCTCGACGGCCCGCCTGACCTTGTCACGCACGAACGCGGGGACCCGGTCGAGGCGGTGAAGGGCTTCTTCGGTCCACACGACGTGGCCCGGAGACCCCCCCTCTGGCGATGGCGCCATGTCCCGGTCGCGGGCTCCCTGCTCCGCGGGCGAAGGTTGGCTTCGGGGGATGTACGTGCACCACGGGTCCTCGTCGAGATAATCTCCTCGCGACGCGAGGGCGCGGGCCCGGCAGCCGATGCACAGGTTGGCCTTGGCGTACTCGCATGCCCCGCACCTGCCTCGCAGTTCCGGTTGCCGGAGCGCAGCCAATAATGGTGAGTGCGTCCACAGGTCCAGCAGCCGTCGGTGCCGCACACTTCCTGCGCTCATAGGAAGGTAAGGGCACGGGGTGAGCTCCCCCTGTGGGGTGATCCGGCAGTAGCTCCTGCCCGCCATGCACCCTGCGCTGGTCATCAACACGGCGTTCCCGTGGGTGCTGGCCAGCCGCACGATGTGGGGCGCGCACCGGGCACGGATGAGCATGCCGGGGTAGGCGGCCTGGGCCTGTACCAGGTAGGAGAGCACTTCCTCATATTGGGCCGGCGAGATGTCCGTCATTTGCTCGCCCCTGCCGGTACACACCAAGAAATAGACATTGAATCCCAGCACCCCTTTCCGGGCGCTGAAGTCGGCAACGGCAGGGATCTCGCGGACGTTCTTCTTCATCACGGTGATCTGGACCAGCACGGGAATGCCATGCTCAAGGCATCGGTCAATGCCGTCGACGGCGAGGGACCAGGCGCCTTCCATGCCCCTGAAGGCGTCGTGGATCTTGGGGTCCAGGGAATCAAGACTGACCGCCACTCCGGCGATTCCGCTGGAGGCGATTTGCCGGGCACGGGTTTCGTCGATGAGCACGCCGCTCGTGCCCAGGACGACCATGATCCCCCGATCGGAGGCGTGCCGGGCCAGGTCGAAGACATCCTCACGCAGGAGAGGCTCTCCACCGCTGAGCACGAGCATCTCGGTGCCCGCGGCCGCCATCTGGTCGATGAGGCCAAGGGCTTCCAGGGTGGTCAGTTCGTGTGTGGCCGCCACTCCGGCCGCCAGGTAGCAGTGCGGGCAGCGCAGGTTGCACCGCCGGGTGATGTTCCATGAGATCAGGCGAGGAGGCTGCACGTCGGCGCCGGGGGCCATGTACACCCTCACCATCACGGCATGTACCGGGCTCTGGCTTCGTCCACTACACGCACGGTGATCTCCCTGTAGCCCTGCTCTGTGGCATATCGCTCGATGGCTTGCCTGGCCATGGGACGCACAAACTCTGGGACTCGTTCCAGCCGCTGGCTGGCCTCCGCAGTCCAGACCGGTGCCGCCGCGCGCACGTCTGCGGGTGCCGGCTCCGGGTCTCTCTGCTGGACGAGTGTGCCTCTCACCAGCTCCATCGGTTCCGGAGGCACCCGCCTGCCACCGATTCTGACGCCCAGAGTCCTCACCAGTTGGGTCTCCCAGGGGTTAGTCAGTAGTGCGAATCTAGCACCGCACCGGGCGCACGCAAACGTGACGGCCAGCGATCCTTCCTCGGGCCCTTCGGCCTTCTCAAAGGCCATGGGCTCGTCACAGCGCACGCACAGAAACTTCATCCGCACGCCTCCAGAAGCGCGTCCAGCCGAGACGCCACGGCCGCGAAAGCTTCGGCCGCAGCGGTATCGGGGTAGACAGCGATGAAGGGATCTCCGCGGTCTGCACACAGGGCGATGCGCGGATCGAAGGGGATCGTACCCAGAGAGGGCAGGCCGAGCGACGTCGCCGCAGCCTCCGCATCATCACCCGGGAACAGGTCGCCTACGGCCCCACAGCGCGGACAGACGTAGCCCGCCATGTTCTCGACCTCGCCGAACATGTCGATACCCGCGGTCCGGGCCAGGACCACAGCCTTGGCCACGATCATCCGGGAGACCTGAGATGGAATGGTCACCACGGCCCCCCGGACCCGCCCCGCCAGGAGGCCGGCCAGATGCGGCAGGCGCTCCGCACCGGGGGGCAGATCGATGAACAGGTAGTCGAGTTCCCCCCACTCGACGTCGGCCAGGAACTCCCTGGCCGCGGATGCTTCCATGGTCCCGCGCCAGACGTAGGCGTCGTCCTGGGTAGGCGCCTCCCAGATCACCGGCGTATCATCGCGCGGCAGCAGCAGCGCCATGGACACGACCTTGATGCCCAGGGGTCCGATCGCCGGCGCGGCGTGATCGCGCTCCACACGCAAGGTCTGGTGTCCCACCCCGAGCATCCTTGCGATGGCCGGCCCGTTGAGGTCGCCATCCAGGACGCCAACCCTTCGCCCCTGCTGCGTGAGGCTGGCAGCCAGGTTCGCGACCACGACGCTCTTCCCCACCCCGCCCTTGCCGCTGGCCACCGCCACCACGTGCCGCACCCGCGCCAGCCGGGACTCCACCCTGGCCCGCTGCTCCTGGACCTGGGCCAGAACAGCGGAGCCTCCGTCGCCCACGATCTCCCGGTACCTCTTCATCTTTGTTTCCTTCCCGTTGCCGAGGCCAGCCATCCCCCCACGGCCGATCCCACCGTGGCGGTGGCGATCTGGCCCAGCGGCCACACAAAGAAGAAGGTGGAATCGCCGCGGGGGAGCCCGGGCAGAGGATCGGGGAGGACCCCCAGGATCTCGCCCCCGAAGAGCGCGGCCATGACGGTGAGAAGATAGATGGCGGCGATCAGGGCGCCGTTCAGGGGCTCAGCCGTGCGCGCGTTCCATCCGGCGGTGAACCCGGCGACCAGCAAGGAGGCCAGACCGGTCAAAGCCACCCGCCACACGTTGGGTTCAACCACGAAGAGCCCCCCGCCCAGGGCGATGGTCCCGGCCACGGCCACCGCATAGCCCATCCAGACTGCTCTCCAGACGATGTCGGCAGGCCGGGTGGCGGGAACCATTTCACTCCTCCCTCGCCGCCATGAGGTAGGCCAGCAGGTCGTTGAGCTTCTCCTGGCTCAGCAGCGCGCCAAATGGGGGCATGATGGGCGGGTAGCCGGGCACCATGTAGTACCCGGGACTCGATCCCCGCTTGATGTGCTCGCGGACATACTCCTGGGCGGGGACTCCGGGGATGCGCGTGGCCCCCCGCTTGCCGATGCCTGAGAGGTCCGGGGCCCGCGTACCACCGCGAACTCCCATGGTCTTGACGGAGTGGCATCCGATGCATCCCAGAGCCACGAAGAGCTCTTTCCCTCTCACCTCGGCGCGGGCCACCTCCTCTTGCCCTCTTGTGGCCCGCGGAACCTCAAATTGGGGGTAGACGATGCCTATCGCCACCAGGGTGCCCACCGTCCCCAGGTACACCAGGACGATCCCGGCCAGGGCCCTGGCAGGGGAAGGAAGGCCACGCGCCGGCCTTCGGCGCAGGAGAGCATAGAACAAAAGGGCCGCGACGAGCAGGGCGCTGAAGAAGCCACGATAGAGGAGGCCGAAGCGCAGGCCCCACTCGTGAGGCAAGCCAGGGATCACGATCCAGACGATGGCGAGCAACCCGATGAGGAGCAGAGCACGTCTCATTCGGCGTCCACCCGGCCCAGCCGGAAGCCGACCCAGAAGATGAAGGCCATGAGGCCAAAGAAGACGAGCGTGCTGATGCCCACCATCACCGAGGCGTGGCGAAGAGGAGAGGTGTACCAGTACGGGGTGACATCCTTGACCAGCCGATAGATGTGATAATCCTGCCGTGCCAGCTCCCGGATCGCGCCCATGATGCCCATGGTGTAGACGGCGACGGCAGGAAGGAAAATAAGCACGTACTGAGAGAGGGGGTCGATCTGTCCCCAGAGGATGGTCCCGGTGGCCCGCGCCCGGCGATAGAGGAGATAGGTGACAAAAGTGATGATGATGATGGCGGTGACGGCCAGGGCCTTGGCCATCATCAGTCCCAGGAACGTGAACCGCTCCGGGAGGGCGATCTCGGACAGGCGGACGCCGGGGGGAGGCGCGGTCCGCAGGTCGGGCAGGAAGTTCTGT
>JACQTN010000442.1 GCA_016210785.1 Armatimonadota bacterium | reverse complement strand
GTCCGGGCCTTTCCGAAACCCCGCCTCGGCCAGGAGCCGCTCCGCCTGCCGCGGGTCGTGCGGGTACTGCTTTACCTGGGGATTGTAGAAGAACTTGTTGGCCGGGCTGACCGGTCCGAAGTGGGGCTGCGCGCGCCCGCCGTACACCTGGCGGGCGATGGCGTTGCGGTCCACGGCGTAGGAGACGGCCTGCCGAAACTTGGTGTTCTGGAACCAGGCCAGCTTGGGTGGCCGCACGCCCCGGGGGTTCTGGTTGAAGGTCAGAAACTCGGTGCCGCTGGACGGTCCCGCTTCGAAGACGGCGTAGTTGCCCCGCCCCTCCGCCGCCTTGAAGGTGGCGAAGTCGCGCGGGCGCACCGCGTAGATGTCGGTCTCCTTCGCCTCGAACTTCAGCCGCGCCACGTCCAGGTTGGGGACAATCTGGATCACCAGGCGGGCCAGGTAGGGCAGCCGGGCCCCGGCCTTATCCACCTTCCAGTACCTGGGGTTGCGCAGGTAGATGATGCGCTGCCCGGGCGTGTACTGCTGCATGATGAAGGGGCCGGTGCCCACCAGTTCCCGGGGCGGCGTGTTGACGCCCCACGTCCGGTTGAAGACCGCGGCGCCCTGCGCCAGCGCGCTCTCCAGCTTGTGCCTGGGCAGGATGGGCGTGAGGCCGGCGCTACGCAGGAAGGGGCCGAAGGGCTCGGACGTCTTGAACTCCACCGTGGAGGTGTCGATCTTGCGGAACTGGATGGGCTTGCCCTTCACGGTGAGGATGTCGCGGCTGCTGGTCTGCACGCCGGGCATGAAGATGGCCGTGAAGGTGAAGATCACGTCGTCGGCCGTGAGGGGTGTCCCGTCGTGCCACTGGATGTTGCGGCGTAGCTTGAAGGTCCAGGTGAGGCCGTCCCGACTCACCGTCCAGGACTCGGCCAGCGCGGGCTCCAGCTCGGTGGTGTCGTAGTTGAGCTCCACCAGGCCGTCGTGGATGAACCCCAGGGGCACGGTGGAGGAGGTCTCCTGGGCCACGATGGAGTTGAAGGTGCGGGGATCGGAGATGGAGCTGAAGACCAGGGTGCCACCGGCCCGTCCCTCCTTGCCCGTGGTCACGACCTTGTGAGCGGGCACGTCGGGCGCGCCCGAGGGCGCGGCGCGTCCCGTCTGAGGCCCGGCCGCCAGCACGGCGCCCAGCAGGCCCGCCAGTCCCAGGGCCGCGAGTCTGCGCGTCATACGCATCCCTCCGATCTCCCACCGGGACCATCGCGGCGATGATCTCGGAGGCGGCGTTTGTGATTTCGTTTCTGACCCCCTCAAAATAGCGCCCGAGAGCCCCGCCAGTCAAATGATGCTTATTCCCCCTGCGGCGCGCCGATAGTCTCCAGCCTGGCATAGGCGAGGGCCAGGCGCTTCACGCCGTCGGCGAAGCGCACCGTGACCACGGCCCGGGAGCCGCTCCCTTCCACCTCCAGCACCTTTCCCACCCCGAACTTGCCGTGCCGGACCGCGGCGCCCACCGCCACGTCCTCCACATCCACGGGCGCCTCCGCGCGGGTGAGCGTCCAGTCGCTCAGCGCGGTGCGCTGGGCGGTTGGACGCTCCACCAGTCCGGCAGGAACCTCGTCCAGAAAGCGGGACGGGATGGCGGGGCGGGAGATCCCAAAGATGGCCCGCTGCTGGCCGTGGGTCAGGTAGAGGCGCTCGCGCGCACGGGTCATGCCCACGTAGCAGAGCCGGCGCTCCTCCTCCAGCCCGGTGGGCTCCTCCAGGGCGCGCATGTGCGGGAACAGCCCCTCCTCCAGCCCAGTGAGAAAGACCACCTGGAACTCCAGCCCCTTGGCGCTGTGCAGCGTCATCAGCACCACCCGGTCGGGCCGCTCCTCCAGGGTGTCGACGTCGGTGACCAGGGCCAGGTGCTGCAGGAAGGCGTCCAGGTCGCGCTCCCCCGTGGCGGCCTCGAACTCCTGCGCCACGGTGATCAACTCGCGCAGGTTCTCCAGGCGGGACTCTGCCTCCGGCCCGCCTTCGGCCTGGAGGGCGGTCTGGTACCCGGAGTCCACGATCGCGCGTTCAATGAGGTCGGCGGCGGGCAGGTTCGCCGCGGCGTGGCGCAGGCGCTTGATGAGGGCGGCAAACTCGGCCGCGGCGCGGCGGGACGCCGCGGGCAGCTCTTCCTGCAGCCCTGGATCGGCCATCGCCTCCAGCGGCGCGATGCCCCGGGCCGCGGCGGCCTCCTGGATGCGCGCCACCGTCACATCGCCGATGCCGCGGCGGGGCACGTTGATCACGCGGGCCAGGCTGATGGCGTCGTGGGGGTTGGCGACGAGGCGCAGGTAGGCCAGGATGTCCTTGATCTCCTTGCGCTCGTAGAAGCGCAGCCCGCCCACCACTTGATACGGGATGCCCACCCGCAGCAGGTACTCTTCAAACTGACGAGACTGGGCGTTGACCCGGTACAGGATGACCATGGCGCCGTAGGGCACGCTGCCCTCGTTGAGACGGCGGATCTCTTCTACCGCGAAGCGTGCCTCGTCGTGGCCGTCGTAGGCTTCATAGCGCGTGATGAGGTCCCCGCGGGCGTTGGCGGTCCACAGCTCCTTCAGGTGCCGGTGGGGGTTGTGACGGATGACCTCCCGCGCCGCCTCCAGGATCACCTGCGTGGAGCGGTAGTTCTGCTCCAGCTTGATGACGGTGGCGTCGGGAAAGTCGCGCTCGAACTCCAGGATGTTGCGGACGTCGGCGCCCCGGAACTTATAGATGCTCTGGTCGTCGTCGCCCACGCAGAGCAGGTTGCGGTGCTGCTCCGCCAGCAGCTTCACCAGCAGGTACTGCACCCGGTTGGTGTCCTGATACTCGTCCACCAGGACGTGCCGGAAGCGCCGCTGGTACTCCCCGAGCACGTCGGGGCAGTTCTGGAAGAGGTGGAGCGTGGTGAGCAGCAGGTCGTCGAAGTCCAGGGCTCGCCGGTCCAACAGCGCCCGCTGGTAGGCGTGGTAGACGTGGGCGATGACGCGCTCGTAGGCGGTGCCGGCGCGCTGGGCATAGACGACGTGGTCCACGCCCTCGTTCTTGGCGGCGCCGATGGCCGCCAGCACGGCGCCGGGCGGGTGCCGTTTCTCGTCCAGGTTCAGGTCGCGCAGCACCTGCCGCACCAGCGCCCGCTGGTCGTCCTCGTCGTAGATGACGAAGCGGCCGTCGATGCCGGCGCGCTGGCCGTGCTGCCGCAGGATGCGGCTGCACGCGGCGTGGAAGGTGCCGATCCACATGGCGCGGGCGACGCGCGGCTCGTTCGACTCCGCTGCAAGGTGCGACGTGCTACCGCGCTCGCCCACTCCACGCGCCCCAACCAGGCGGTCGATCCGCTCCCGCATCTCGTTGGCCGCCTTGTTGGTGAAGGTGACGGCCAGGATGGCGCCCGGCCGCACACCCCGCTCGTGGATCAGGTGGGCGGCCCGGCAGGCCAGCACGCGGGTCTTGCCCGAGCCGGCGCCGGCCAGGATGAGGAGCGGGCCGCTCGGGTGCGAGACCGCGGCCTGCTGCGGAGGGTTGAGGACCACAAGGTCGGCGTGACCCTGGCGGCCGACGGTTTTCACAGAACGCTCCCGCTCAACGGTAGACCTCTTTCCGGTGGCGCACCACGTAAAGGTGAATCGCAGAACCGATGATGCCGTAGCGAATACGATAATCGCCCACCCGATAGCGCCACTGTCCTGTCGCGACGCCCCTAAGTCTTTGGCCGCGGTAGGGATCGGCCTGGATCCGTTCCAGCGCCTTGAGCACCTGCCCCTGAATTCGCCTGGGAAGAGCCCGAAAGTCGTCCTGGAACCGTCTGGCGACGACCAGCCTGAAGGGAGGCATCACCGCGCCTTATAGATGGCCCGGAGCGCCCCCAGGCTGCTCACCTCACCCCGCTTGATCTGTGCGGCGGCTTCTTTGATGGCGGTGCGGAGGTCCCGGTCATGCTCTTCGGCCAGGACCTCGACAAGATCCTGGTACTCTTTCACGCCCATCACCACGACCTTCGGCTTCCCCTTCTTCGTGAGGATGAAGGTTTCTCCGTGCTCGCTGGCAAGCCTCATGATGCGGCCAAGGTGAGTGCGAGCGGTAAACGCATTGATTGCCTTGGGAATCCTCTTATCCTTCTGCCTGATAGCCAGCCAGACCACCCCCACCCAATTAACTAGTTAAAATCTACGGGAAATGGTAGGGGAGTGTCAAGCACTCAGGCCGTTCTGCCTGGGCGTTCTGGCGTGTGGGTGAGACTCCGCGACCGCGGTCGCCGGTGCACCCGCGTCGCTATTCCCACTCAATGGTGGCGGGGGGCTTGCTGGTGATGTCGTAGGCCACGCGGGTGATGCCCGGCACCTCGCGGGTGATGCGGCTGGCGATGGTCTCTAGCACGTCCGCGGGAAGGCGACCCCAGTCCGCGGTCATGCCGTCCTCGCTGGTGACGGTCCGCACCACGATGGTGTACCCGTAGGTGCGGGCATCGCCCATGACGCCCACCGTGCGCACCGGCAGCAGCACCGCGAAGGCCTGCCACAGCTCGCGCATCAGGCCGGCGCTGGTGATCTCCTGGGTCACGATGGCGTCCGCCTCGCGCAGCAGGTCCAGCCGCTCCTCCGTCACCTCGCCGATGATGCGGATGGCCAGCCCCGGCCCCGGGAAGGGGTGGCGCCACACCATCTCGCCGGGCAGTCCCAGGTTGCGGGCCAGCTCGCGGACCTCATCCTTGAACAGGTCGCGGAACGGCTCCACCAGGCGGAAGCGCATCACTTCCGGCAACCCGCCCACGTTGTGGTGGGTCTTGATG
>JACQTN010000434.1 GCA_016210785.1 Armatimonadota bacterium | reverse complement strand
CCGCGCCCACGCTGGAGGCGGACCGGATCCTCGGCTTCTACGAGACCACCAACCGCTACTCGTATTACAACAATCCGGAGTTCGACCGGCTGCTCAACCAGGCCCGGACCACGGTGAACGACGCCCAGCGCGCGCAGCTGTATCACCGGGCCTCGGCGCAGCTCCGCGAAGATCCCGCGGTCGTCTTCCTGTACCAGCAGCCGCTCATCACCGGCGTGGCGACGCGGGTGAAGGGGTGGAAGCCGCTGGCGGACGAGACGATCTATCTCCACAACGCGTCCCTGGACTGACGCGCATGGACTCCTCCGGTCGATCTCATCGTCCCCCTGTCGCGGTGCTCGGAGCGGGCAACGGCGGCCTGGCGGCCGCGGCGGACCTGACCCGCCGCGGCTGCCAGGTCCGCCTGTATGACCTCCCGGAATTCGCCGCGCCTCTCGCTCCGGTGCGCGAGTCCGGCATCCGGGTGCACGGCGCGGTGCCCGAGGCGACGTACCGGCCCGCGGTCATCACCACCGAGATCGCGGAGGCCCTGGACGGCGCCGCGATCGTGCTGCTCATCGTGCCCGCCTTCGGCCACCGCCGCTTCGCCGAGGTCGTGCTGCCGCAGTTGCGGGACGGGCAGGTGGTGCTGCTCTGCCCCGGCGCCGTGGGCGGCGCGCTCGAGGTCTACCAGATGCTGCGCACGTCGCGCCCGGGCTGCCTCGCCATCGTCGGTGAGGCGGCGAACCTGGTCTACGCGGCGAAACGCGACGGCCCGGCGAGCGTGCGGATCAACGGGATCAAGCAGGGCGTGCCGGCGGCGGCGATCCCGGCCGGCCGTACCGGGGAGATGCTCGATGTCCTGAGCCCCATCTACCCCGAGTTCGTGGCCGCGCACGACGTGCTGGAGACCGGCCTCAACAACATCAACGTCGTGGTGCACCCGGTGCTGATGCTGGCCAACCTGAGCCGCGTGGAGAACAAGGAGGAGTGGTTCATCTTTCGCGACGGCTTCACCCCCGCGGTGGCGCGCCTGATGGACGGCGTCGACCGCGAGCGGCTGGCCGTGCTGCGGGCGCTGGGCCTGCCGGAGGTGAGCATCGCCCAGTGGATGGTGCGCTTCTACGGCGACCAGGGCGTGAAGGGCACGGATCTCTACGAGGTGCTCTCCACGGCCCCGGTCTTCGCCCGCTCCACCGGGCCGCGCTCGCTCCAGGACCGCTATCTGGACGAGGACGTGCCCTACGGCCTGGTGCCCATCGCGTCCATCGCCGCGGGCCTCGGGGTGCCCACGCCATGCATGGAGGGCGTCGTCGCGGCCGCCTCGGCCGCCGCGGGCACCGATTTCGGGGCGACCGGGCGGAATATGGACCGGCTGGGGCTCGCGGGGTTGAGTCCCGCGCAGATCGTGGCGCGGGTGGTGCAGGGGGACTGAAGCGAAAGACCCGTTCGTCCTGAGCCTCCTGAGCCTGTCGAAGGACGAAGGACGGAGGCGTCTGCGCCCCACCCTTCGACTGTGCTCAGCGTGAACGGGGAGGTAGCGCGCTCGGGGTGAACGGGCACATGAGGAGGGAACGCGCGTGCAGACCGTCGGTGGCAAGACCGTCCTCACCACCCTTGAGGAGATCCTGGACCCGCGGCGCGCCGCGGTGCTCGTGGTGGACATGCAGAACGACCTGTGCGCGCCGGGCGGACTCTTCGACAAACTCGGCTTCGACCTCAGCCCGGTGCGCAGGATCATCCCGTTCATCCAGCGGCTGCTGGCGGGCGCCCGGGCCGCGCGGGTGCCGGTCGTGCACATCCAGATGACCGTGCTGCCCGACTACGCCAGCTGGGCCCCGGCCTACATCCGCTTCCACATGAAGCACCTGAATCTGCCGCCCGGCACGCTTGAGTGTCTTCCGGGCACCTGGGGATGGCAGGTCATCGACGAGCTCAGACCGGAGCCGGGCGACCTGACCGTCTCCAAGTGGCGCTCCGGCGGCTTCACGGGGACCAACCTGGACCTGCTGCTGCGGGGGCGGGGCGCGGAGTCGGTCGTGATCTGCGGGGAGGCGACCTACGCCTGCGTCGAGTCCACGGTCCGCGACGCCATGCACCTGGACTACTACACGATCGTCGCCCCCGAGTGTGTTCAGGGTTTTGACCAGGACCTGCACGACGCGGCGCTCCGCATCATGCGCAGCCGGATCGACGTGGTGTCGCTGGAGGAGATTCTGAACCGGTGGCGCGTTGCTCCCCGGGGTTCCCAGGAATTCGCCGCGCGAATGCCTGGGGCAGGGAGCCGGCCGGTCGAGGAGAGGTGAGGACCGTGGGATCCCGCATGGATCGGAAAGTCTACGACGCGCGCATCCAGCGCATCCAGAAGGACATGCAGGCCGGGGGTATGGCCGCCCTCATCGCCACCAAGCCGCAGACCTTCTTCTACCTGAGCGACTTCAACCCCATCATCTTCAGTCACCCCACCATCGTGGTACTCCCCGCGCAGGGGGCGCCCACGCTGCTGATCTGGTCGATCCGGCGGGACCACGCCCGCGCGGAGACGGTCGTCGAGGACATCCGCCTGTTTGGCCGCTGGGCGGACCGGGAATATGTCGCGCTCGACCCCTACGAGGCGCTGGGGAAGATCCTGGCCGACCGCGGCCTGACGCGGGGTGTGCTGGGCGTGGAGGAGGACCACCTGTCGGCGAAGCAGCTCCGGAGGATCCGCGACCTGGCGCCGGAGGCGACCTTCATCGATGCTTCCCCGATCATCGACCGGGCCCGCGTGGTGAAGGATGCCGAAGAGATCGCCCGGCTGCGGCGCGCGGCGAAGATCGCGGACGCGGGGATGAACGTGGCGGTGGAGGCCATCGGAGAGCGCTGCACCGAGGCGGAGGCGTCCCGGCGGGCGCAGAGCGCCATGCTGGAGCTCTGGGCGCGCGAGTACCCCGACCACGAGCCGGCGGGGTTCGCCGGGCACGAGGGCGCCATCTGGAGCGCCCTGTGGTGCTGGGTGGTCAGCGGGCCGCGCATCGAGATCAACGCCGACACGGCCAAGTCCCGGCGCATCGTCGACGGCGACATTGCGCTGGCCCAGATCTGGGCGGTGCTCGACGGCTACACGGCGGAGAATGAACGGACGCTGGGCGTGGGCAAGATTTCGGCGGAGGAGCACCGGGTGTTCGAGACGGTGATCGCGTCCCATCGAGCCACGATGGCCGTCCTCAAGCCTGGGATTACCTGCCACGACGCGTTCGAGGCCGCCGCCCAGGTGATGCGCAAGGCCGGGTACGAGAAGCTGCTGCCCGGGCGGATCGGTCACAGCATTGGCATCGGTCCCCACGAGCACCTCTCGCTGGCGAACGGCGAGAAGACCCGGCTGGTCCCGGGCATGGTCTTCTCGGTGGAGCCCGGCATCTTCGCCACAGGGATCAACATCCGCCACTCCGACACGGTCGTGATCACGGAGACCGGGTGTGAGTCGTTGACCAACACGCCGAACGGACTGCTCATGGTGTGAGTTCGGGGCGACGCTGGCTGGCATTGACAGCGGCCCTTCTCCGTGTTTTACTAAGTTGAAACAGCGTCAGGTGGCATAGCGATGCGAAAGACCAGGGTGGTTGGATTCTCGGTTCCTCCGGAGATCGCCAGGGCCATGGAGAAGACGGCTCGCGCGGAGCACAAGACGAAGAGCGAGCTGCTCCGCGACATGTGGGAGGCGTATCAGATTCTCCGGGAGGAACGGGAGTTCACACGTCTCCAGCGGTCGGCCCGCCGGCGGGTCGCGGCGCTGGGATACGAGATCCGCACGGAAGAGGATGTGGAGCGTCTCCTCGCTCGGGACTGAGTGCTCCGCGTCGTGTTCGACACCAACGTCTACGTGTCCGCGCTCTTTGGCGGAACGCCCGAAGATATCTACCGGGCGGCTCTCCGGGGCCGTTTCACCCTAGTGGTGTCGCCGGCGATCCTCGCCGAGCTTGCCGGCGTGCTGCGGGAGAAGCTTGGACTCTCCGAGGCGGACATCGTGGCATACGTCAGGCAGATCGGCCGCCGGGCGTCTGCCGTGAAGCCGCGGTCCGTGCTCGGCGTTCTCACCGACGAGCCGGATAACCGCGTTCTCGAATGCGCGGTGGAAGGGAGAGCGGACCTGATAGTCTCGGGCGACCGTCACCTGATTGGGCTCGGGGAGTTTCAGGGTATCCCGGTCGTTCGACCGGTGGATTTCCTGCGGACGCTGGGTCCCGAGTGGCCATCATGAAGCCGCGTACTCGCGTAGAGCAGGCCCTTGCTGGCCGGCCCGTCGACCGCCTGCCCTGGTCCGCCTGGCGTCACTTCCCCGCCGCAGACCGCGACGAATTGCGCGTCGTGGAGGTGACCCGCGCGTGGACGGAGCGCCTCGGCATCGACCTGGTCAAGACCATGCCCCACGGCCTCTTCAGCGTGGAGGATGAGGGCGGCCTCATCGATTACGACAAAGTGGAACCCGAGCGGGTGGCGGTGGTGGTGAAGCCGGCGGTCGAGTCGCGCGCCGGCTGGTCAAAGATCAGGGGCCGCGACGTCACCGTTGGCGCGCTGGGCCGCGAACTGCGCATCGTGGGGGCGCTGCGTCAGGCCCTGCCCGACGTGGTCCTGGTCGTCACAGTCTTCAGCCCCACCACGACGGGCTGGAAGCTCCGTGGCCCGGAGGTGCTGACTGATCTCCGGGAGGCACCGCAAACCGTACGGCCGGCCCTGGAGGCGATCACCGAGACCACCGCGGCGTTCACGCGTCGCGCGCTGGCCGCGGGCGCCGACGGTATCTTCTTCGCCACGCAACTGGCGCGCGACGGCATGCTGAGCGAGGCAGAGTACCGTGAACTGGCCCTGCCGCACGACCTGGAGGTCCTGCGCGCGGCCTCCACCGCCTGGTGCAACGTCCTCCACCTCCACGGCGAAGGCGTGCACGTCAGCCTTGTCGGAGACTGCGCCCCGCACGCCGTCAGCTACCACGTGTGGGAGACCCCGCCCGACCCGGCCGAGGTGCTGGCGCGCTTCCCCTGCGCGCTGCTGGGCGGTCTGCGGAGGAATGAGGTCAGCCACGGCTCCCCGGACGAGGTGCGCCGAGATTTCGACGCGGTGATGAAGGCCACCGGGGGGCGCCGGCTCATCCTGGCGCCTGCGTGCGTGCTGCCCTTCCCCGTCACGATGCAGAACCTGGCCGCTCTGCAAGAGATGGTGCGCAGTTGATGCTACAATAAGCCTTCCGCACACCGATGGAGCCATCGCCTCTCTGCTGGCCCTCCTTGCCGGGGAACCGATCGATGTGGAACCTTCGCTTCGCCCTGTGGGGGCCCTGGACAATCTGGAGGCACCGCTCGGGCCGGAGATCCTGCAGGCGGCGCCAACCCTTAGGCTCCTTGAGCGGATTCATCAGGCCCTCCGCGCCGGACATTACAGCGATAGGACCGGGCAGGCCTACCTGGCCTG
>JACQTN010000419.1 GCA_016210785.1 Armatimonadota bacterium | reverse complement strand
GGGAGGGTCTTGCCCTCCCCCTAACCCCCCTCCCGCGACGGTGGGGTTTCCAGAACACAGACGATGCTCGGACTCGGCTGAGCCGGTCCTGCGCATGAATGAACCATGAGCATTTCCGAGACGGGTTCCCAGCGCGTACTCACTCACATCCGGCTTCGCTCCACGGCGGCCTCGCCGACTTGATCCCCTCGGCCGCAGTCGCTCCGCCCGGATGTGGGCTCGGCCTCCCGCCCCCACGCAACGCCGACTTCCGCGGGCAACCGCTAGCGCTGCACGCGAAGACGGGGGTCGAAGTAGTCGCGCAGTCCGTCTCCGACGAGATTGAGGCTGAGGACGGTCAGCCCCACCGCGGCGCCGCTGAACATCATGGCCCATGGCGAGGTCACCAGCGACTTGCGCCCGTCGTTGGCGATGTTCCCCCACGTGGGCGTGGGCGGCGGTACGCCGAGCCCGAGGAAGCTCAGCGCTGCCTCCACCAGGATCGCCGAACCGACGTAGAAGGTGAGCGCGACGATCATCGGCGCCAGCACGTTGGGCAGGATGTGGCGGCCGATGACCCGGCGGGTCGTCGCTCCCAGGGCACGCGCCGCCTCCACGTATTCGAGCTCGCGCACCCGCAGCACCTCTCCCCGGGCCATGCGCGCGATGCGCGGCCACATGGCCAGCGAGATCGCCGCCACGACGTTGTGGAGGCCGGCCCCGACGATGCTCACCATCGCCAGCGCGATCAGCTCCATGGGAAACGCCAGGAAGGTGTCAATCAACCCCGCCAGGACGATGCCGGCGCGCCCGGTGGCATACCCGCTGAAGGCGCCGACCAGCCAGCCAATCAGCGCGCCGCCGGCAATGGCGCTGAGGCCGACGGCGACCGAGTAGCGCGCGCCGTAGAGCAGCCGGCTGAGCAGGTCGCGCCCGAGATGGTCCGTGCCCATCAGGTACTCGCGGCCCGGCGGCGCCAGGCGATTGATGGGGTTGATGGCCAGCGGGTCGGCCGGCGCCAGGGATGGGCCGGCGACCACGATCACCGCGAGCAACGCCAGGACGATGATGCCGGCCAGGAAGCTGCGGTGACCCAGCAAGCGCAGCCACGCCCGCCGGGCCCGGAGCCGCGGCCCGGAGGACGCCGCGAGCGGGGTGGGCTCCGCCAGGCTCATTCGCGGGCTCCTAGGTGAACCGAATGCGCGGGTTCAACCATGCGTACCCCAGGTCGACGGCGAGATTGACCAGGAACACTCCCAGTGCGAAGACCAGGATGGTGCCCTGCACCACCGTATAGTCTCGCTGGGTGATGGCGTCGACGAGAAGGCTGCCGATGCCGGCCCGCGCAAAGAGCGTCTCGATGATCGCGGACCCGCCGAGCGCGCGTCCCAGCGAGATCCCGACCACGGAGGTCACCGGGATGAGGGCGTTCCGCACGGTGTGGTGGAGGAGCACTCTGCGCTCGGGCAGCCCCTTGGCCCGGGCCGTGCGCAGGTAGTCCTCCCCGAGCACCTCCAGAACCGCGCTGCGCGTCATCCGCGCGGTGTAGGCGGCGCCGGCGAGGCCGAGCGCCAGCGCGGGCAGCACGAGATGGTGGAGGATCTGCGCCGGGTTCCCCGGGGTCCCCACGCCGATCACCGGGAACATCCGCAGCCCGACGGCGAAGACCAGGATGAGGATCATCCCGATCCAGAAGCGGGGCACGCTGTACCCGATGGTGGCCATCGTCGTGGCGATGTAGTCGGCGAAGCTTCCCCGGCGGGTCGCGGCAAAGACGCCGAGTGGGATCCCCACCAGCACCTCGATGACGATGGTCGCCAGCGCGAGGTGGAGCGTGAAGGGAAGCTGGCTCCCGATGATGGTGAGCACCGGCTCGCTCTGCGAGTACGACACGCCCAGGTTCCCCCGCAGCACCCGGCCCACGTAATACACGAACTGAACGGGCGCGGGCTGGTCGAGGCCGAGGTCCTTCCGGATCTGCGCAATCTGCTCAGGCGGGATGCTCGTCTCGCTCTGCACGCGGGACAGGTATGCCGTCACGGGGTCGCCGGGTGTCAACCGGACCAGGATGAAGGTGATCGCGAGGACGACGGCGAGCTGCACGGACGCGGCGGCCAGCCGGCGGCCGACGTACTGGATCATCGCGCTGCCTCGGCCCAGGTCCCGTCAAGACGCTCCAGGAGCACAGTACATCGGTTCGCCGCGCCGGCGGCCTTCCCTGCCCGCACGCCCACTGCACCCACATGGCGAGGCCCCGCCGCGGACGGTGTGCAGTGGAAAAACGGCAGCAAGAGTACGACCGGCGACGACGAATTCTTCACAGGAGACGGTATCGTGCGATGGCAGGCCCTGCGACGATCGTGCATGAGGTGCGGGGGGACATGGCCGAAGTCGAAAAAGCGATCGACGCCGAAGTGCTGACAACGGTGCTGGCACGCATGGCGGACGAGATCTCCGCCCGCTTCGGGAACGCGCCCGATCTGGCGCTGGTCGGGATCAAGCAGCGCGGAGACCTGCTGGCGCAGCGCCTCAGCACCCTGCTGGCGACGCGGCTGGGCCGTGCGTTCCCCGTCGGTTCTCTCGACATCACCCTGTACCGCGACGACTTCGAGAGTCTCAGCGAGCAGCCGGTGGTGGGGCAGACCGACATCGACTTCGCCATCGCGGGGCGGACCGTCATCCTGGTGGACGACGTCCTGTTCACCGGGCGCACGGTGCGCGCTGCCCTGGACGAACTGGCGGACCTGGGCCGGCCGGCCCGCGTGGTCCTGGCCGTGTTGATCGACCGCGGGGGCCGGGAGCTTCCCATCACGGCCGATGTGGTCGGCCACACGCTCGCCGTCGAACCGGGCGGCCAGGTGCAGGTACTCCTCGGCGAACTGGACGGCCGCGACGCCGTCCTGCTCCATCGGCCCAGGGAGGCCGGCGCGTGAGCCATCCCTCCATCGATCTGGCCCCCGTGGACGCCGGCCGCCTGCGCGTAGAGTTGCAGGCCTTCGCCCGCATCGGCTACAGCGCCGACGGCAGCATCAACCGCCTGGCCTTCACCCGGCCCGACCTGCGGGCCCGCCAGGTGCTGATGCACCGGCTGCGCAGCCTGGGACTGGCGCCGCGCGTGGACGCCTTCGGGAACGTCTTCGGCCGCCTGCCGGGTGCCCGGGACCCCGAACTGTCCCCGGTCCTCATCGGTTCCCATCTGGACACGGTCCCGGGTGGTGGGCGATTCGACGGGAGCGCCGGCGTGGTGGCGGCTCTGGAGGTGGCCGCCGTGCTGCGCGAGCGCGGACCGGTCCTGGGCCGGGCGGTCGAGATCGTCTCCTTCGCGTGCGAGGAGTCCAGCCGGTTCGGCCGGGCCACGCTGGGCAGCGGACTGGTGGCCGGCACCTGGGATCCCGGCGAGGTGCTGACGCTGCGCGACGCGCGCGGCGTGACGCTGGGCCAGGTGCTGGCGCGCCTGGGACTGAACCCGGACCGGCTGGCGGACGTCCGCCGCAACCCCGGCGATTACACCGCCTACCTGGAGCTGCACATCGAGCAGGGCCGGGTGCTGGAGGAGTCCGGAAGCCGACTCGGCGTGGTGGAGGCCATCGCCGCGCCGACGCGGCTTCGCGTGGACATCGCCGGCCGCGCCGACCACTCCGGCGCCACGCCCATGCCGCTGCGCCGCGATGCGCTGGCCGGCGCCGCGGAGGTCATCCTGGCCGTGGAGCGGATCGGCCGCCGCGCGTCCGGCGTGGTGGCCACGGTGGGCGTCATCCGCGCCGAGCCCAACGCCATGAACGTGGTGCCGGGCCGGGTGGAGCTGGGCATCGACATCCGGAGCACCGATCCCACGCGCAAGGCGGAGGTGGCGGCGGCCGTGCAGCAGGAGATCGCCGCGATCGCACAGGCGCGGAGCCTCCAGTCGATCCCGCATGTGCTGAGCGACGAGGCGCCGGTCACCTTAGATCCTCGCGTGGTGGATGTGCTGGAGCGCGCGGCCGCGGCCCGGGGTGTGCCGGCGGTCCGCATGGCCTCGGGCGCCGGCCACGACGCGATGCAGATGGCCCGGCTCTGCCCCGCGGGCATGCTCCTGGTCCCCAGCCGGGCCGGGATCAGCCACAACCGGGAGGAGTGGACGCCCGTGCCCGACATCGCCGCGGGCACGCAGGTGCTGCTGGACGCCGTGCTGCACGTCGCGGAGCACGGAGTCCGGTGATCGCATGATGATCTTCACCGAGTCCATGGAGCGCCAGCTGACACCCGACCTGGAGCGCCGGATCCGGCAGGCGCTGGCGGAGTTTCCGGAACTGGCGGGGCGCAGGATCATCGTGGGCACCTGCCGCAACCGCTCGGTGCACGGGGAGGCCGACGCCACCAACCTGATGATCGGCCTCAATCTCTCGCGGCGCGGCCAGCCTACGTACTACACCATCGGACACGAGCTGACCCACCTGCTGCAGCCGGGCGGGCTGCGGGTGGTGCCGTCCGGCGAGGTCCAGTGCGATATCTGGACCCTGGCGCGCAGCGACCTGTTCTGCGACGAGCGGCCGTCGTACCTGCGGGTGCCGTGCCGCAAGGATGCCTGGAAGCACGTGGCCCGCGGGGTGCGGGATCTGTGCATCGAGGCCATCGCCATGAGGCGCACGGAGCGGAAGTATGTGGTGTGGCTGGAGTCTCGAATCCGCGACCTCCTCGCGCCCGCTGGGCTGCCGCTGTTTACGGCCGACGGCGCACGCGGCGCGGCGGTCGCACCCGCGGCCCGGCACCATCCGCGCACGACGGACTAGCCGGGCAGCACGTGCCACGCTCTACAAGGCGTTTCGTGGTACCGCGCTCACCCACTCAGCTTCTAAGCACCACGATCACATCCACTTCCACGCGGACGTCCGGGCTTCCCAACCCGGCAACGATGACGCCGGTGTGCGGCGGCCGGTGATCGCCGAAGTGCTCGAAGCGGACCTTGGTCACCACGGGGGAATCGGCGCGGTCGACCAGGTAGGTGGTGACCTTCACGATGTGGCGCCAGTCCGCGCCGGCGGCCTTCAGGACCTTCCCGAGGTTCGCGTAGACCTGCCGGGCCTGCGCCTCCACGTCCCCCACGCCCACCACGGTGCCGTGTTCATCGCGCGCCACCTGACCCGCCACGTACAGCGTGTTCCCCGCCCGGATGGCGTGCACGTAGTTGGCGGCGCGGTACATGCCCTCCGGGTTGATGATCCGAAAGCCCGCGGTCTTGCGGGCGGGTCCGCCCGCGCGGCGGGTGGCAGTCCTGCCGGCGCCCCGCCTCGCACCTCTGCCCGTACTCCTACTCTTGCTCCGGCTCCTGCGCGCCTGAGCCACTGGGTTCCCTCCTCTGCGGGTGTGTGATGGCTACCCTCCACCGTACACCTTCCACGCGCGGCCCGAATGCGCCTCCGCTGTGCCGGAAGGCGCTTCCCCGGATTGACCGGCGAGCAGGTGTGCCGCCGGGAGGGACGAATACTCCCCTGCCCTCGACCGCAGTTCCCGCGACCGACGGTGCGGACGCCCCGGCAGTGAGCGAGCAGTGGTGACGGCGGAGGAGGCTCTGGCACCATGACGGATGCGCGCGTCGGATTCGCACTCGGCTACGATCCCGCCATGAGCGTGGACGAGATGGCCCGGTGGATGCGGGAGGCCGAGGCGCGCGGGTTCGCCATGGGCTTTTTCTCCGAGACCATCAACCTGGTACGCGACTCGGTCAGCGCGCTGGCCGCCTTCGCCCTGGCGACCCGCAGCATGCGCCTGGGTGCCACGCAGATCGTCCGGCTGCGCGCTCCCACCGTCATGGCACAGACCCTTGCCTCGCTGGATGAGATGGCAGGCGGACGCATCGTGCTTGCCCCCGGCGCATGCACGCGCAACCACGCCCGGGTGCACGGCCTGCCCCACGTGGATCCGGCGCTGAGCCTGACCGAGTGGGTGCAGGCGATCCGGCTGCTGCTGTCCGGGGATCGCGTATCCTTCTCCGGCCAGACGGTGAGCTTGGAAGGCGTGCAGCTGGCCTGGAAACCGGCCCGGTCCCGGATTCCCATGTGGATCGCCGCCACCAGCCGCAAGGGCCTGCGGCTGGCCGGGCAGATCGGGGACGGCGTCCTGCTCAACGCCGTCACCTCCACGGAATACGCCGCCAACGCGGTGCGCATCGTGCGCGAGTCGGCGCAGGAAGCCGGGCGGGACCGGTCCCAGTTCGAGGTGGCGCAGATCATCCCCACCTCGATCGCCGCCGACCGCGACCAGGCGATGGAGGCGATCCGGTGGGAGGTGGCCAGCAAGTTCCACCCGCAGCGGGCGGCCTACAACGCCCGCATCAGGCTGGGCGTGGGTGAACCCTGCGTCCACGAGGAGGACATTCCGGCCTTCCGTGAGGCCTTCGAGCGCGGCGGCCCGGAAGGGCTGGCGCGGGCGATCCCGGCGGCCTACGTGACGGGCCTGACGGCCTGCGGCACGCCGGACGATGTTGCAGAGCGCGTACAGCAGTATCGCGATGCGGGCGTGACGCTTCCGCTGCTCCGGCCCGCCGCCCGCGATCAGATCCCGCGCCTGCTCGACCTGTTCGCCTTGCCCGGGCGCTCCTGACGGCGGGCACGGCGCACCGGGAACCTTCGCTGGTCGCGCCGGCAAGACGGGAATCCTGTGTGCTCTCGATCTTGCGGCCAGGACCCTGCGGGCCCCGCGTCAAATAGATCAACCCACGCGCCGATCCGATTGGAGGAGAGTTCCGTGCCGCATACGCTGGCTGAGAAGATCCTGCTCGCCCACTCCGACGTGAAGCGCATCGCCCCCGGCGACATCGTCATGACGCGGTGCGACGTGGTCATGGCCAACGACGTCTCCGGACCCGTCGCCTTCCGCGTCATGGAGCAGATGGGCGCCGCGAAGGTGTTCGACCCGTCCAAAGTGGTTATGGTCGCCGATCACTTCACGCCAGCCAAGGACGCGATCTCGGCAGGACTGCAGAAGCGCCTGAAGGACTGGTCAGAGGCCCAGGGCGTCACCTACTACGGTCAGGGGCGCGGCGGGATCGAGCACACGCTGCTGTGCGAGGAAGGCTGGGTGGTGCCCGGCTCCATCATCGCCGGCGGCGACTCCCACACGTGCACCTACGGCGCCCTGGGCGCCTTCGGCACGGGGTTCGGCTCCACCGACATCGCGGCCTGCCTGGCCTTCGGAGAGTTCTGGCAGACCGTCCCCGGGACGATCCAGATCGAGCTGACCGGCCAGAAGCGTCCCTACGTGACGGGCAAGGACGTGATCCTCGCGGTCATCGACCGCATCGGGGTCGCCGGCGGCACCAACATGGCCCTGGAGTTCGTCGGGCCCGGGACCGAGGCGCTGTCCATCGATGAGCGCCTGGCCGTGGCCAACATGGCCGTGGAGGCTGGCTCCGAGACCGGCCTCTTCCCGGCGGACGACAGGACGGCCGCCTATCTCGCCGGGCGCACGAACCGGTCGTGGAAGGCCGAGCGCTCGGACCCCGACGCCAGCTTCGCGGCGCGGCACCGCATCGATCTCGACACGCTCCCCCCGCTCGTTGCGCGACCGCACTCGCCGGGGAACGTGGCGCCGGTGGCCGAGACCAAGGGCGTGCGCGTGGACCAGGTCTACATCGGCAACTGCTCCAACGGCACCATCACCGACCTCCGCCAGGCCGCGGAGATCCTGCGGGGGCGGAAGGTCCACCCGCGCTGCCGGGCCATCATCGTTCCGGCGACCCAGCGCATCTACCGGCAGGCGATGAAGGAAGGCCTGCTCGACATCTTCGTGGAGGCGGGAGCGATGGTCTCGATGCCCACCTGCGGCGCCTGCTTCGGGGGCCACATGGGCGTGCTGGGGCCGGGCGAGAACGCCGTCGCCACCACCAACCGCAACTTCAAAGGGCGCATGGGATCGGGGGAGGCGCAGGTCTTTCTGGCCAACGCGTGGGTGGCTGCCGCCGCGGCGGTGGCCGGCGAGATCGTGCACCCCGCCGAGGTGCTGAAGGGGGAAGCAGCATGATCATCGAGGGGAAGGCAGTCGTCATCGCGGAAGACAACGTGGACACCGACGTCCTGTACCCGGGGAGCTTTCTCAACATTGACGACCCGGAGAAGATGAAGCCCTACCTCTTCGAGGGATACAACCCGGCGCTGCGCGACCAGCTTCGGGGCGACACCATCCTCATGGCGGGCGCCAACTTCGGGTCGGGATCGTCGCGGGAGCACGTCCCCCACGCCTTGAAGGCGTGGAACATCCGATGCGTCGTCGGCAAGAGCTTCGCCCGCATCTTCCACCGCAACTGCATCAATCTCGGGCTTCCAGCGCTGACCTGCCCCGAGGCCGTGGCGGCGGCGAAGCCGGGATCCCGCGTTCGGATCGACATGGAGGCTGGCGTCATCGACGTGGACGGAACGCGCTTCCAGGCCACGCCGGTACCCACCTTCATGCGGGAAATGGTCACCTCCGGCGGCCTGGTGCCCTGGGCGAAGCGCCGGCTGGCCGGCGCGGGGGGCCGCTGACCTATCCCGCCAGCTCCTCGAGCCCGGGACCTGGTGGAACTCCACCTTCCCGACACTCGCCATTGCCGTAGCGATGCTGTCGATCAACGTGCTCGGCGACAACCTGCCTGACGCCCTCGATCCCGGCTCCGCACATGACGCCGGCGTATGAACACAACGGGGCGAGGTCATCTGACCTCGCCCCGCATGCTCAAGCAGCGGCGTGATCTACGCGTCTGTGATCATCTGGAGGATCTGCTCTCTCGGCAGCCCCTGCGGATGATCCTGCTTGTGCACTTCCTGGACGTGGAGCTGCGTGATCTTCACCAGTTCGTCGGCGGTGTGGGTCTTGGCCTCGAACCCGCACGGACAGTTGATCTTTTTCATCGACATCCCTCCTCCGGGAATTTCCCGCGTCTCGTGCCCCCGGCCCGCAGGCCGCTCAGAGGCCGCTCCCACACCCGGCATGCTCCATCAGCCGCTTCCCCGCTGCCTGGCCATCGACGCCACCATCGGCGTGACGATCTCTCTCCTCCGACTTCTCAGCGCACAATTGCCTCCTCGCTCACTGGAGTCACGGTCGCAGTGCAGCGGGTCCAGCCCGGATCGAGGAATTTGTGGATCGCCTCCAGGCTATCCGCTTCCACGATGTAGTAGAT
>JACQTN010000058.1 GCA_016210785.1 Armatimonadota bacterium | reverse complement strand
GGGTGGCGGCCCTGGTCCTGCTGGCGGCAGCCCTTCTGCCCCTGCTGTGTATTCCCGTGGTGATCCGCACGCTGAACGGCAGGCGAACGGCGACATGACCTCTGTGCATCGCATGGTGGAACATCTGGTCAGGCTCCGGCGCCCCATCGTGGTGCTGATCCACATGGGACTGGTCTCCCTGGCGTACGTTGGCGCGTTTCTCCTGCGCTTCGACTTCGCCATCCCGCCGCGGGAGTGGGCGCTGCTGTGGGGGTCGCTTCCCGTCATGCTGGTGGTGCGCATGACTGGCTTCCACCTCTTCGGCCTGCACCAGGGCCTGTGGAGGTACGTGAGCGTCGGAGATCTTCTCACCATCCTCAAGGCGACTACCATCACCACCCCGGTCTTCGCGTTCGCCGTGGCGGTGCTGCACCTGGGGCGGGAGGGCTTCCCGCGCTCTGTCTACCTTCTGGACTGGATGCTGTGCGTGGCCCTGGTGGCTGGCGTGCGGCTGGCCGTGCGGGCGATCCGCGAACACCAGCCCTGGCCCTGGCACCGCTTCAAGGAACGGACGCGGGTGGTCATCGTGGGGGCGGGGGACACGGCGGAGACGCTCCTTCGGGAGTTCGACCGCAGCCTGGCTGCCGAGTATGAGGTGGTGGCGCTCATCGACGACGACCGCGGCAAGCGCGGCACGCGCATCCGCGGCACCCAGGTGGTGGGGGCCGTGGAGGACCTGGCGGCGGTCTGCGCCGAGCGCCAGGCGGCCGAGATCTTCATCACCACCGCGCCGGGCGCGACCGAGCCCCTCCGGCGGGCTCTGGCCGTCTGCCACGAGCAGGGGTGCCGGATTCGCCGGGTGCCCCCCCTCAGCGACTTCCTGGAAGGCCCGATCAAGGTGGCGCAACTGCAGGAGGTCCGGCCAGAGGACCTCCTGGAACGCGAGATCGCCTACGTCGATCTCCAGGCCGTCGGCCAACATCTGGCCGGTAAGCGGATCATCATCACCGGCGCGGCCGGTTCCATCGGCGGCGAGCTGGCCAAGCAGGTGGCCGTCCACCGGCCGGGTGTCCTGGTTCTCATTGACCGGGCTGAAAGCAGCCTCTACTTTACCTACCTGGAGCTGGAGCAAAGCTACGATGGACTGGTGCTGATCCCGGCGGTGGCCGACGTGCAAAACGCGGTGCGCATGCGGGAGATCCTGCGGGTGCACCCCGCCGACATCGTGTACCACGCGGCGGCCTACAAGCACGTCCCGCTCATGGAGGATCATCCGCTGGAGGCCATCGAGAACAATGTGTTCGGGACGGAGACGGTGGCCAGGGAAGCCGCCCGTGCCGGTGTGCGGAAATTTGTGCTGATCTCCACCGACAAAGCCGTGGACCCCGTGAGCATCATGGGCATGACCAAGCGGGTGGCGGAGCGGGTGGTCCTGAGCATGGCGCACGAGGGTGCCACCTTCCTGGCCGTCCGCTTCGGCAACGTGCTGGGCAGCGAGGGGAGCGTGTTGCCCATCTTCAAGTGGCAGGCCGCCCGGTGGGGACGCCTCACCGTCACCGATCCCAACGCGTCGCGGTACTTCATGCTGCCCTCCGAGGCCGTCCAGCTGGTCCTGGAGGCAAGCCGGATGGGAGGACAGGGCGACATCTTGTTCCTGAACATGGGGGAGCCCGTCCGCGTGATGGACCTGGCCCACCGGTTTCTCGAACGGTCGGGGTTCGAGCCTGGACTGGACGTGGAAATCTCCATCACGGGGCTGCGGCCGGGGGAGCGGCTGACGGAAACGCTGGTCGCGGAGCGAGAGGATCTATCTCCCACCTCGCACGAGCGGATCTTCCGGATTCGGGACAACGGGTTCGACCGCGAGGCGTTCCTGCGGGACCTGGAAGACATGAGGCAGTGCGTGCGGGCGCGAGACCGGGCGGGGGCCGTGCACACCCTCAGACGCATGGCCTCCACATACTAAAGAGACATAAGAGACACAACCAGAATTCCCCTGTTAAAATTCTTTCGACTGCAGGAGTCTCATTCGAGAGGATGAAAGTTCATTAGCTATTGGCGTGAAAACTCCCGGGAACCTGACTGCGGGACACGCGGGGGGCAGGTGAGGCCCGAGGTGTCGGATCGAACCTCAAAGGCGACCACTGTTCAGACTCTCCGGGTGTTTGTCATTGCCCGGTCCAGCCTGGAGCGGCGGGCGCTCCGGCTGCTCTTGCACGGCAGCCGCGGGCTGACGGTGGTCGGCGAGGCCGGAGCCGCCGCGGAGGCCATCAGGGAGATCAGCCGTGTGCAGCCGGAGATCGTGCTTTTGGACGCCAGCCTGCCCCGGCTGCCAGAGGTGATGGCATGTTCGCCCGACAGCCGGGTCATCCTGATGGCGGATGACGACGAGGACGGCCTGCTGCACGCCGCGAATCCGGGCATCTGGGGATATCTCAGCAAGACCTTCACGCCGGACGAACTGGTCCGCGCCATCCGCCTCGTGCGCGAGGGGTCGGCGGTGCTCAGCCTCATCACGACCGTGGACGCCTTCCGCCGGCTGTCCTCCCTGGCGCGCTCGCTGGCGCCGCCGCCGGTGGTCCTGAGCGACAAAGAGATGGCGGTGATGCGGGCCATCGCGGACGGGGCGACCGATCGGGAGATCGCCCGGTCGCTGGTCATCGCCGTGCCGACGGTGAAGACCTACGTGCGGTCGATCCTCAAGAAGACCAAGACGCACAACCGAGCGGAGGCCGTCGCCTTCGGCTTCCGCAACGGTCTGCTGAGGTAAGGGGGAAGCCCGGGAGCCGGTGATGGCCATCCACTGGTACGTGGTGCAGACGAAACCCAAGAACGAGGAACGGGTGATCCAGAACCTGGCCCGCCGATCGGTCGAGGCGGAGGTGTTCCTGCCCAAGATCGAGGTCATGCGGCGCCGCCGGACCCGACGCTGGACCGCCCTGGAGCCGCTGTTCCCCAACTACCTGTTCGTGCGGACAGAGGACAATGCGCGGGCCTGGAGTACCATTAGGTGGACGCCCGGCGTCCGCCGCCTCCTGGGCAACGAGGACGTGCCGGCGCCGATTCCCGACGAACTGGTGGACACGATCCGGCAGCGGACGGCGGAGCACGGGTTCGTGCGGGTCCCCGCCATGCCCGCCCCGGGGACGCGCGTGAGGGTGAAGGGCGGGCCTTTCGATGGCCTGGAAGGGATCCTTGAGCGTCCCACCTCGCGAGCCGGGCGGGTGCGCGTGCTGTTGACCCTGGTCCAGCGGCACACGCCCATAGAGGTGGACATTTTGGATCTGGAGCG
>JACQTN010000414.1 GCA_016210785.1 Armatimonadota bacterium | reverse complement strand
GCCTGAGAGGGCGGGCCGGTCAGGACCTCTTCCGTGAACCAGAGGGCGGCGCTGATCCAGTCAGCAACCGCCCCCCAGCAATCTGGTGCGGAAGGGGGGAGTTGAACCCCCACGGCTGTTGTCAGCCACAGGCTCCTGAGGCCTGCGCGTCTGCCAGTTCCGCCACTTCCGCAGCCTCGGGATCCTGAGCACTTGCTGCGGCAGTACCTACAATACCCATGGCCGGAGGCGCCTGTCAAGGGGGATCGCCAGGAACAGGCGTCAGCCCCTCCAGCCGTGCGGCTTCCCGGATGCGCTTATCGAGCACCACGATCTCGCCGGATGAGGTGCGTCCAACCCAGACCAGCGCGGCAGCCAGTTGAAGAGCATCCGCGGCGCGCAGCGGGTGAAGACGCACCACCCTGCCGGCCTGGCCCCGAACTTCCTCCCCGGGTTCGATCTCCACCCAGACCCGCTGGAACTTCCCAAGCCGTTCTCTCGCCGCGTCCTCCTGGTCGCTCGACAGCACGCCTTCTCGCCTGAGACGGGCGAACGCGGACCAGCACTCTACCGGTGATCCCCACCAGACGGCCATGTCGGGATCGGCACGCAGCAGGTCGCGCGCCACCCCGGAGGCGGCTTCTTCCACGCACAGAGGAATCAGCGCAGAGGCGTCCCAGAACTTCATCGGCCTTGCGCGCGGTCTTCCAGCAGGGCGGCGAGCACCCGGCCTTCCGGGTCAGCGGGGCCAGTCTCCCGCAGGAGAGCTTCGAGGGCCTGAGGAGTAAGTTTCTTGAGAGGAGGCCGGGCCAGGCCAGCGCGGATCAGCCGGTCGAGGTGAGCCTTTCTCTGCGCCGCCGGATCTACCGGACCGAGCCTGGCGATCGGGCGCCCTCGCTCGGTGACGATCACCTCCTCCCCGGCCTTGACCGTCTCCAGGTACTGGCTCAGCCGGGCCTTCAACATGGCAATCGATGCGTGCTTCACGTCTTCAACCTCCCCGGTTCGGTCCGAATATGCCTATTATAGTCAGTTCGAGTTGATCTGTATAGACTGAACCAGGCCGGGACGCAGGGGGCTGCACGGGTATGCCCACCTCTGCCCGGCCAGTTCCGGCGCCCCGGGCCGTTCAGGTGATCCGGAACGAACGTCATCGCTCCACGAAGATCGCCAGCGGAACGTAGGCGCTCACGATCCAGTTCGGTTTGTCCACGCACTCGCTGATCTTCAAATCCACCGCCACGCTGCACAAGATGTAGGCTTGCTCGCGGGACAGCCGGCAGGTGTGGACGAGATGGTCGATCATGTGCCGGACGGCGTTGCGCGCCGCCTCCATGAGGTCCGGATGCACGCCCATCGTCGCGTGGTAACCCCTGCGGTCGTACTTCGTCGTGAGCGGCCCGGGGGTGGTGAACTGTGGCTCGGCGATGGACCGGTCCCTGCGCACGTGGAAGCGCAGCGCGGCGTGCATGGGGCACTCCATGCCCGTCACGCACACCTCGCCGTCGCCCTGCGCGGCGTGGCCGTCCCCCACGGAGAAGAGCGCCCCATCGACCTGCACCGGAAGCAGCAGGCGGGTGCCGCACGTCAGGTGGCGCGTGTCCATGTTGCCGCCGAACTTCCCCGGGGGCATCACCGGAAACGGACCCTTCTCCGCCGGCGCCACCCCCATGGTGCCGCAGAAGGGGTCCAGCGGGATGCGGATGTCCGGGCGCAGGACGGTGTGATCACCCGGCGACAGGTCCCAGATGTGCAGGTAGGGCTCGGTGAAGTCCGCCTCCAGCAGGCCGAACCCGGGAAGGATCGCCGACCACGCCCACCCCAGCGGGTGCAGGTCCAGGATCTCCACCTCCAGCACGTCGCCCGGCCGCGCGCCCCGCACGAAGACGGGTCCGCCGAGCGGGTAGAGGCGGTTCCAGTCGAGCCGGCCGAGATCCACCGCGGTCGACCGCGGCGAGATCTGATTATCGGTCACCTCGCGCAACTGGTAGACCACCACGTCGCCGGAGTCCACCTCCAGGGCCGGAGGCAGCGTATGGTCCCACGCGTAGTGCACGACATCCTCTGGCAGGTAGTGCGTCCGGGCCACCTCGATTCCCTCCTCTCTGACGTCTAGCCGGTAAGGTTGGCTGGAGTGACTCTTCGCCACTCCAGCCTTCACCTTGTTTCCGACGGGGGGTGGCCCTTCGCCCCCCCCACGACCCCCACCCGCGACGGTGGGCGTTCCGGCTCATAGATGATGCTCGACCTCGGCGAAGCCGGGCCTGCGCATGAATGAAGCGGACTTTTCCGAGACGCGCTGCTAGCCTGTAAGGTGGGTGGAGTGTCTCTACGCCACTCCACCCCTCTCCAAGTTCCCACTCCGCCGTCACTCCTGGAAGATCGCCAGCGGCAGGTAAGCGCTCACGACCCAGTTCGGCCGGTCCACCACCTCCGTGATCTTCAGGTCCACGACCACACTGCTCAGCACGTACGCCTCTTCGCGGCTCATCCGGTACGCGTGCACCATGTGGTCGATCATGTGCCGCAGGGCGTTGCGGGCCGCCTCCATGAGATCGGGATGCACGCCCATGGTGGCGTAGTAACCCTTGCCGTCGTACCTGGATGTGAGCGGTCCCGGCGTGATGAACTGCGGCTCGGGAATGGAGCGGCCGCGCGGCAAGTTGAAGCGCAGCGCGGCGTGCATCGGGCACTCGATGCCGGTGACGCAGACCTCGCCGTCACCCTGCGCGGCGTGCGCGTCGCCGCAGGAGAAGAGCGCGCCCTCCACCTGCACGGGGAGGAGCAGCGTCGCCCCCCGGGTCAGGTGCCGGCAGTCCAGGTTGCCGCCGAAGCAGCCCGGCGGCATCACCCGGAACGCCCCCGCCTCCGCGGGAGCGACGCCCATCGTGCCCAGGAACGGGTCGAGCGGGATGCGGATGTCCGGCCGCATGTGGGTGTAGTCTCCCGCGGACAGATCCCAGATGTGCAGATACGGCTCCGCGAAGTCGTCGGGCAGCAGGCCCGATCCCACCATGACCGCGCTCCATCCCCAGCCCCGCGTGTGGAGGTCGAGGATTTCGACTTCCAGGACGTCGCCGGGACGGGCGCCGCGCACCAGCACCGGCCCGCCCAGGGGATAGATGCGCTCGCGGTCCAGCCGGAGGAGGTCGGCCGACGTGGACCGGGGCGTGATCTGGTTGTCGGCGACGTCGCGGAGATCGTAGACCACGGTGTCCCCCGGATCCACCTCCAGCACCGGCTCCAGGGTGTTGTTCCACCTGTAGTGGACGCGGTCAGGGGAAAGGAAGTGCGTGCGCGGCACGATGGCTTTCTCCTCTCGCCCGAGAAGGTTGGGTGAAGTGGCTTTGCGCCACTTCACCCTTCTTTGAGTGTCCGACCGGGGGAGGCCCTGGCACGTTCGACCCGTGTGCAAGGTACGCCGGTGTACCGCGCTCACCGAACTCACGGTGCCTCCCCCACGATGAACCCCCTG
>JACQTN010000413.1 GCA_016210785.1 Armatimonadota bacterium | reverse complement strand
GTGCAAGGCGCCGCGCCCTGCCGCGCTCACCGACGTCGCGGCACCCCCTCGGCGGGAGAGGGGTAAGAGGTCTCCTGCCCGCAGGACACCTCTGCGCTCCGCCGAATCGTTTCTGTATCCGACCCGCTCGCCCGAGATCCGAAGCGCCGGAAGCCACCGCACCGCGTGACGGAATCAGGCGGGTGAGGCGGGGCGCCGTGGGCGCCGTGAGTCCGGCGAGCGCGGCACAACGGCGCACCTTGTAAGCAGGTTGAACGTACCGGCGAGCGCGGTACCGTGCAGCGCCTTGAAGCACCGTTGAACGTGCAGTGACTCCCGTCCAGGAGGTGGGATGCATGCGATCCGCAGGCCGGTCCCGTCACCGCGCAGCGGGCGTCATCCTGACCCTGCTGTTCGTCTCCGTGTCCCTCCTTGCCGCACCGGGAGGCCCCGGCGCCCGCGCCCAGGGCCCGCAGCTCGTGGTAACCAGCTACGGCGGCGCCTGGGAGCAGTTCATGCGCAAGGAGATCCTGCCCGAGTTCGAACGGCAGACGGGCGGCAAGGTGGAGCTGGCCGTCGGGCTGTCCAAGGACTGGACGGCCAACATGTACGCGGCGGGCATGGATAAGGCTCCCTACGACATCGTGATCACCAACGAGATCTGGGCGGCGGAGCACCGGCGCAAGGGGTTCTACGCGCCGTTCCCGCCGGACAAGGTCCCCAACCTGAAGGACGTCCACCCGCTGGCCAAGATGAAGGACAACACCGGCGTCCTGTTCATCCTGCTGCCCATCGGCATCGGCTACCGCACCGACCTGGTCAAGACCCCGCCCAGGTCCTGGAAAGAGCTGTGGAAGCCGGAGTACAAGGGCAAGCTCGGCCTGTACACCATCACCAACACCGCGGGCGGCATCTTCCTGATGCTGACCGGGAAGATCTGGGGCGGCGACTACAAGAAGGCCGACCTGGCCTTCGACAAGATCAAGGAGCTGAAGCCGTTCCGCCAGACCGACTTCTCCGGCAACATGGAGGCGCTGCTGACCCAGGGCGAGATCCACGTCGGGGTGCTGGACATCCCTGCCGTGGTCCGGCTGCGCAAGGGCGGCGTGAAGATTGGCTACATCATCCCCGCCGAGGGCATGTACATGTTCGAGCAGGACGTCAACGTGACCAAGGGGAGCCGGAACAAAGACCGCGCCTTCGCCTTTGTCAACTTCCTGCTCAGCCCGCCCATCCAGGAGAAGTGGATGCGCCAGTTCTGGGCCACCCCCACCAACCTGAAGGTCAAGGTCCCGCTGGATCTCCAGGTGGACATCCCCATCCACGGCGAGGGCATCCGCAAGATCCTGCAGTGGGACTGGGACTGGTACAACGACAATAAGGAAAACTTCATCCGGCGCTGGACCCGGGAGATTTCGGGCTAGGCTCCTCTGCCCGATGCACCCGTGAACGCGACCTGCTCCGCGGCACCGGGCAGCAGCTCGGTGCCGCGGGCCGCAAATGCATAACCTACCATGTTCGCTGCACCAGCGACCCGACGAAGGAGGAAGGTCTGCCCATCGCATGCTGTTTCGCACGTGGTCCCCGAACCGAGGGGCGTGAAGCGCCCGCCGCGTCACGGATGAGCAGGCCGCGGGGTTCCCAAGGAGCGTCGTCGACATCGTGCGCGGGCACACCGGAAAACTTCTCAAGTACTGGGACCAAGGCCAGGATCCATGGCTGAACGTGCGTCTCGCATCCGTAAGAGCAATTTGAAGAGCATCCCGGCGGTCGACGGTGGATACCGGCGGTTTACGGAGTTGCTGTCGCGAAACGTGCTGGGTTCCGATCACCTCTCCGTCCGTGTCGTGCAGGTACTGCCGATTACGGGCAGCGAGCCCCGTCACCCTCACACCCACCGGACCATGGACGAAGCGATCTTCGTGCTGGAGGGTGCGGGCATCGCCTGGGTGGACGGTGAGGTCTGCACTCTGGAGGCGGGGGACCTGCTGTTCGTGCCACGCGGTGTACCCCACGTGACAGTGAGCAGTTCAGACCGACAACTGCGGTTGTTTTGCGCCTTCTCGGCCGGCGATCCAGGGGAACGGGTGGTGCATACCGACATCAAACTGCGGCCGGTGGACTTCGAACCCATGGAGCGCCCGGGGGCGACGGAAAGGACGTGATGAGACCGGATGGGCTAAACATCGAGCGGCCGGAGAGGGCGGACGGCGACGCCCGTGTTATGGACGGGTGGACAGCGGCAGGCGGTCCACCACGCAGGAGTGTTCTTGCAGAATGTTCTCCCGCTGGCGCTGAAGACGCTTCCCACGCCCCGGAACAGAGCCGGGCGGGTGACACGGGCCCGGGCGACCTATCTCCTTGATGGCACCGCCGAGATCTTCGTGGGCGACTACAAGAAAGTCCACGTGGCCTTCGAGAAGATCAAAGGATTGAAGCCCTGACGGCAGACCGACTTCCCGCCAACATGGAGACCCTGCTCACTCAGGGCGCGACCCACATCGGGGTGCTCGATATCCCTACCGTCATATGGCTCTGCGAGGACGGTGTCGCGCTGGCGCGCGGTCATCCGATTCGACGATACCGTGTGCGGTACACTCAACCACCCAGGCCAACGGAGGAGGCAACGATGCTGAAAAAACTGGTTGCTGTGAGTGGAGTTCATAAGCCGAGGGGATATTCCCACGCGGTGAAAGCCGGGAACCTCCTCTTCATCGCGGGACAGGTGGCATTCGACGCAGACGGCAACTTTGTGGGCAAAGGAGACATCGAGGCTCAAGCCGTTCAGGTGTTTGAAAACCTCAAAGCTGTGCTGGCCTCGGCCGGTGCCACTCTCGATGACGTTGTCAAGATGACTACATATACCGCGAGGCGCGAGTACCGCCATGCGATCATTGAAGTACGCGCACGATACTACAAGGACTACTTCCCAACCAACACCCTGGTAGTCACCGAACTGGCCACACCCGACTTCCTCCTGGAGATTGAGGCGGTCGCCGTCTGCCCCTAAATGGCCTGCAGGCCGCCGGGTCCGTAAACTGAATCTCTCTGCCAAGCGAGGTTACACGTCATGAACCATGACTCAGAGGCCCCCGCCCAGCCAGGAGGCACGTCACGTCCGGGCAGGCCGCCTCTTCACGATCTCCACCTCACCGGAAAGGTCGCCCTGATTACCGGCTCTACTCGGGGCATCGGCCAAGCTGTTGCGGAGGCCATGGCGGCGGCAGGCGCGTCGGTGGTTGTCACTGGCCGGCACGTGGATGACGCCCGACAGATTGTCCGGGCCGTGACGGCCCAGAATCTCCGTGCCGCCGCTCACTTCCTCGACGTTACGGACACCCGCAGCATCAGGGAGACGGTGGCGTTCACCGTTGAAACCTTCGGTGGCCTGGACATTCTGGTCAACAATGCAGGGATGTCGATCCGCAAGCCGGCCCTGGAAACCACAGAAGCGGAGTGGGACTTGGTGCTCGACACAAACCTGAAGAGCCAGTTCTTCGGTTCCCAGGCTGCGGCTCGTGTGATGATCGAACGCAACAGCGGCGGACGTATCATCAACATGACCTCAGTGCTGGGCGTCGTGGGCCTGCCCGGGCGAGCTGCGTACGTCGCCAGCAAGGGGGGCATCGTGCAATTGACCAAGGCTCTGGCGCTGGAGTTGGCACCGCACCGCATCACTGTCAACGCTGTAGCGCCGGCGACCATCCGCACGCCGCTCATGGCCGAGATCTTGGCCGATCCGGCTAGAGAGGCGGAATTTCAGCAGAGGATGCCCATCGGCCGTCTTGGAGAACCGGAGGATGTCGCCGCTGCAGTCCTCTTCCTGGCCTCGGATGCCGCGTCTCTCATTACGGGTCACGTACTGCTGGTGGACGGAGGGTGGACCGCCCAGTAACCATCAATTTGCTGCCAGGTTTCTGCGGCCGCTTGCCACTCATATGCACCTTCGCGGACTCTCCTATCATCTGCCCCCCCTCATTGCAGGACTATCGGCCTCTCGACGGAATCTTTTTCTTTGCGACAGTAAAGTAGGTGCGGGCGGGTATTTCGATTCTTGTCAGGGGGGTGGCGCGCATGCGGTGTCGCGGTGGCCGGCTCAGCGGTCGGACAAAGAGAGTCGCGCTGACTCTGATGATCCTATCCGCGCTCCTCTGCACTCTTCCACCCATCCCAGGGGCGCGCGCTCAAGGCAAACAGATCGTGGTCACAAGCTACGGGGGATCCTGGGAGCAATTCCTCCGGGCAGAGATTCTCCCAGATTTCGAGAAGCAGTCCGGGGTCAAGGTGGAGTTGGCCGTAGGCTTGGCCAAGGATTGGCTGGCCAACATGCTGGCCGCCGGTGTTGACCGTGCCCCGTATGATGTGGTGATCACCAATGAGATCTGGGCGTCCGAAGAGCGCCGCAAGGGGTTCTTCGCGACACTTCTCCCGGACAAGGTCCCTAACCTGAAAGATGTGCACCCTGCTGCACGCATCAAAGGCGATGCCGGTGTCCTGGTGATCATTCAACCCGTAGGCATTGCCTACCGTACGGATCTCGTACAGAAGCCACCCGCGTCATGGAAGGACCTTTGGAAGCCGGAGTATAAGGGCAAGCTGGGCCTGTACACCATCACGAACACTGCCGGTGCCACTTTCCTGATGGTGGCCGCCAAGGTCTGGGCTGGAGACGCGAAGAAGGTGGACGTGGCCTTCTCCAAGATCAAGGAATTGAAGCCGTTCAGGCAGACGGACTTCTCCGGCAACATGGAGGCGCTCCTCACGCAGGGGGAAGTCCATATCGGGATTCTGGACGTCCCCGCAGTTCCCAGGTTGTCCAGGCAGGGAGTGAAGCTCGCCTATGTGATCCCCCGAGAAGGCATGTTCATGTTCGAGCAGGATGCTAATGTGACAAGAGCCAGCAAAAACAAGGAGGCTGCCTACGCATTTATCAATTATCTGCTTAGCCCGGCGGTGCAGCTGAAATGGTCCCGGAAGTTCTTCCTCACCCCCGTCAATACCAAGGTACAGGTCCCCGAGGAGCTCCGAAAGGATGTTCCTATCCACGGCGACAAGATCCGAAGCATCCTGCAGTGGGACTGGAACTGGTACAACGACAACAAGGAGAACTTCATCAAGCGCTGGACCCGGGAGATTTCGGGCTAGGCCCCTCTGCCCGATGCACTCGTGAACGCGACCTGCTCCGCGGCACCGGGCAGCAGCCCGGTGCCGGGGGTGGTACGTGCGCAACTTCCCGCGCTCGCCTTGGCGGCGGGCACCCCGCAGTTTGCGGCGCCACGCCGGCGCCAGGCAGGGTAAGCGATGGCTGAGGTCCGGCTGGAGCACGTCACCAAACGCTTCGGCGCTGTGACGGCCGTGCGCGGGCTCTCCCTGCATGTGCAGGACGGCGAACTGGTCGCTCTGCTGGGTCCGTCCGGATGCGGCAAGACCACCACCCTGCGCTGCATCGGGGGGTTCATCGACCCCGACGAAGGCGAGATCTTCTTCGGCGGCCGCCGGGTCACCCACCTGGAACCGGAGCAGAGGAACATCGGCATGGTGTTCCAGTCCTACGCGCTGTTCCCCCACATGACCGTCTTCGACAACGTGGCCTTCGGCCTGCGCATGCGCCGCGCGGCGCCGGAGGAGGTGCGGCGCCGCGCCCAGGCAATCCTGGACAAGGTCCAGCTCACGGGAATGGAGAGGCGCTATCCGCGCCAACTCTCCGGTGGCCAGCAGCAGCGCGTCGCGCTGGCCCGCGCGCTGGTGTGCGAGCCGGAGGTGCTGCTGCTGGACGAACCGCTGGCCAACCTGGACGCCAAGCTCCGGGAGGAGATGAGGTTCTACATCCGCTCCCTGCAGAAGGAGGTCGGCATCACCACCATCTATGTGACCCACGACCAGGCGGAGGCCATGGTGTTTGCCGACCGCATCGCCGTCATGTTCGACGGCGTCATGCAGCAACTGGGGACGCCGGAGGAGGTGTACCAGACCCCGGCGACGCAGCAGGTGGCGGACTTCATCGGCCTCACCAACTTCCTCCCCGGCCGGGTCGTGGAGGTGACCGACGGCGTCGGCGTCGTGGAGACCACCGCGGGCCGCATCCGCTGCCGCGAACGGGAGGGAAGC
>JACQTN010000412.1 GCA_016210785.1 Armatimonadota bacterium | reverse complement strand
GTCCTCAACGACGGCCCGCAGGCCTCTCTCCTGAGATGACACGACCCGCCACTCGAGTTATCGGAGGAGTCGCCCGATTTCTCAAGTGAAAGTGGACCGGCCTGAAGCGTAGTAAATCACTCTCAACCGACCGTGACGTCGTGGGACTCGAACGAGCGATGGCTCCCATCAACGATCCGGGCGGGATTTTTGCGCGCCGATTCGTGCGGCAGGGCGCAGACATAGGAACGTCGACCGCGATTGAGCCGCTGGGACAATCGCTGCTGGCGCATCCCCCGCACTCCCCGGAGGCCCTGGAGCAGCGGCTTCCAGGGCCAGGGAGGCGTCGCGGTAGAGCGCCACAAACGTCAGGTACGCGCGCTGCCGTGCGGGGTCGTCCACAGTGACGAGATCACGGCGGGGCCGGGTTCAGCTGGTGTGGGGAGCGGCTCGGCCACCGACGCAATCGGTCGCGAGACCGTCAGCGCGTCCGTGTACTTCGCCATCGGGTCACCCTACGGACCCGACGGCGGCGGTTTGGATGGCACCTGGCCAAGCTGGCCCGAAGTAGGTTTCGCGGCGATATGCTCATTTGGCGAGGTGGGCCATGAAATACTACCACGGGAAGTGGCTCTAACGCGAAATCGATCTGAGGCTGGAGCGATCACGCGTATCGAAGCCATGGCCAGGCTACAGCCTGACACCAAGAATCACGACAACGTTTGGTGCAGGCGAGCTGATCACGGTGATGGAGAGCTTAGGGCCAAAATCTTCTACACGCACGGCCACAGGAGTCAACACGTTCACGGGGACCAGAACCGCAGTCGTCTGAATAGGGATGAAGTAGAAGATCCGCCCCTTCAATTTGGCACCTGCGGGGGTTCCGAGGCGAACAAGTTGACCGGGCGGAATGGCTCCCGGTGGCGCGAAAGCCAGGAAGGCTCCGGTGTGATCCCGCAGGACCAATACGCTGTAGCACCGGCCTGGCTGAATGATGACATTGCCATAAACAAGGGGCGCGGCAGGACAAAATGCTTCGCCTTGGGGGACTATCTTGACCTTGAGAGGCTTTGCTTTGGGGCCAGGCGCGCCGGCTGAAGGTGTCGTGAGGATCTGGGCTAATAAGGCCGCCAAGGCCAAGATCCGAAGTGTCTTCATCGAATTGTGCCTCCCCAAAGGATGCATGCGAATTCACCCATCGCACTTGGCTCACGGGTATGGCCGTGTCTTTTCGTGATTTGATACGCAGCTTCCGGCAGTTGTGTTCCACGACCCTTTGGCGCTATCAGCCCCGGCCGCTGATGCCGTCTCCGCCCCGGCTGTCCAGGCAGGTCGCCTCACTGCTCCTTGCGAAGATGCGTAACCGCTTCCTCGACCGTGTGGTCCAGGGGCACGCTGGCATCCAGGTGCGACAGCTGGAGGACCCGCCGGACCACCGATCGTTCCGGCACGACCACGCGCAGCCGCTGCTGGCGCCTCCTCATCCGCTCCGCCAGCTCGACTAGCATCTGCACGCCCCGGCTGTCGAGGTATGTGGTCCGGGACAGATCCACGACCAGCCCGGGGGCCGTGTTGGGCGCGGCCCCGAACAGCTGAATGCCGATCTCGGAGGCATTCAAGATGTCGATTTCGCCCTCCAGGCGGGCCACGGGCACGGTGTCCTGATTCTGGATCTTCACTGCGACGATGGGTGTCATCTCTGAACCTCCCTCCGGAGACGGCGGCGCATCTGCACCGTGGTCCCCCTGGGATCTGGGATGATCTCAACCGCATCCATCATGCCCTGCATCATCCCCAACCCGCGGCCCCGGTGCTTGCCGCGCGGGGGCCTCCACTGTCCCCAGTCCCGGACCGTGATGACCACCTCCTCGCCCGACCGCGTGGCCTTGACCTCGATGATCGCGTCCGCCGCGTTGTAGGCGTGCTCGATGGCATTGGTGCAGGCCTCGCTGCAGGCCACGGTGATCTCATATACCTCCTCCGGGTCGGCCTCGGCCGTTTCCAGCCACTGGCGGAGAATGTGGCGGAGCGACGGGAGCGAGAACGGCACCGCCGGCATGCGGAGCTCTAGCCGGTCCGGGTCGAGCGGGGACGCGCGCAGCGCCAGCAGAGCCACGTCGTCCCCCGACGGCCGGTCCCTTAGCAGCGCGGTGAGCACGTGATCCAGGAGCGACTCCAGATCCGCATCGGGGCCGGCGGCCGCCGCCCGCTCCAGCCGCCTCAGCCCCTCGTCCACGTTCGCACCCTTGCCCTCGACCAGACCGTCGGTGTAGAGCACGATCGTGGACCCCGGCGCGAGCGTGGCGGTCTCCTCCCGGTAGGACGGCTGCAGCAGGCCGCCCAGCGGCGGTGCGCCGCCTCCCAGGAACCGCGTGCTGCGGTCCGGGCCGATGACCAGTGGTGGCGGATGCCCCGCGTTGACATAGCGCACGGTCCAGGTTGCGGGATCGAAGATGAGATACAGGATCGTGGCCATCTCGCCGAGATCGATCAGGTAGTTCAACCGCTCCGCCACGGGCGCCGGCGGGTGCCCCTCCAGGGCATACGCCCGCAGGGCGTTCCGCAGCTGTCCCATCACTGCCGCGGCTCGCACGCCCCGGCCGGCCACGTCGCCCATCACCAGGCCGACCTGCCAGCCGGGGAGCGTGAGCACGTCGTACCAGTCACCGCCCACCGCCTCCGGCTGTCCCGGGCGGTAACGCGCCGCCACGGCGACCCCCGGAATCTCGGGCAGCCTCTGGGGCAGCAGGCTGCGCTGCAGCGTCTCCGCGACCCGATGCTCCCGCTGGTACAGCCGCGCGTTGTCCACGGCCAGCGCGGTGCGCCGGGCGAGATCCTCTGCCAGCGCCAGTTCTCGCGGGCCGAAGCGGCGATCGGGTCTGTCCGCCGCCAGCGTGATCGCCCCAACCGTCCGCTCGCGGGCCACCAGAGGAACGACCATGACCGACGTGATGCCCAGTTCCAGGAGGGCCTTCATCACCTCGCCGTCCGTGGCTTCGCCGACCAGCCAGTGCGGCACCTCGGCGTCCATCTCCGACTGCCCGGAGCGCAGAACCCGGGCCACCGGGTGGGACTCGTTCGCGTGCGGCGGGCAGCGCCGGCGCAAGTTCCGGATCAGGGCCTGCCGCGAGGGGTCGGCGTGGGCCACCGCCACCTGGGCGACCCCGTCCTCCTCGACGACGTCGATCACGCACACGTCCGCCAGAACCGTCACGGTCATCCGCGCCAGGTGCTCGAGGGTGGTGGGGTAATCGAGCCACACGGCCAGCAGCTTGCTCGCCTCCGCGAGGAACTGCAGCTCGCGCGTCCTCGCCACCACGGCCTGCTCCAGCTCCTCGGCGTGGCGCCGCAGCGCCCGCTGCTGCTCCTCGACCTGGCGCTTGAGCTCCCGGACCTGGATGGCCCGCCGCAGCGAGAGCGCGAAGTACTCCCGGTCGATGGGTTTCTGGATGAAGTCGTAGGCTCCGCCTCGGAGGGCCTGGATCGCCAGGTCGTGCTCGCCGTGGCCGGTAATCAGCAGCGTGGGGGTATCCGGCCGGATCGTGCGGATCCGGGAGAGCAGGGCGAGCCCGTCCATCCCGGGCATCTTGATGTCGGTGACGATGGCGTCGTAATCCACGGCCCCGATCCGTTCCAGCGCGACCGGTGCGGAGTCCGCCGTGTCCACGATCACGCCGTCCACGCGCAGCCGCACCGCCTCGGGAAGCGCATGCAGCAGAGCCGGGTCGTCATCGACGATCAGGATGCGCGTCATGGTTCAGGCGACGGCCGGCCCGGCCGCCATGCCTCCCTGGGCGCGCGGGAGCTGGATCGAGAATTTTGCGCCCTCTCCGGGGCGGCTCTTCGCGACCGCAATGGTGCCGCCGTGATCGTTGATGATCCCGTAGGTGATGGAGAGCCCGAGCCCCGTGCCCTGTCCGACCTGCTTGGTCGTGAAGAACGGGTCGAAGATGCGCTGCTCCAGCCCTTCCGGGATGCCCGGCCCCGTATCGCTGAAGGTCAGGTCGACCATGGTTGCGTCGACCGCGCACACGATGGACATCACCTTGCGCGGCGAATCTGCCAGCGCGTCCCGCGCGTTGGTCAACAGGTTGATGAACACCTGCTCCATCTGGATGGGGTTGCCGATGACCACCGGGTCCTCGCAGCTCAGATCCAGCTCCACCCTGATCTGGCGGAGGCGCAGTTGCTCCTGCATGAGGGAGAGGGCCCGCTCGATCACCTGGTTGATGGGGACGGGCTCGCGGCTCACCGGCGCCGCCCGCCCGAAGGTCCGCAGGTGGGAGATGATCTCCGTGGCCTTGCGCACCTGTTGCATGGTATTGCGCAGCTCGCGGAGGATGCGCTCCCTGTCCATCTGGCTGAACTCGATGAGATCGATGGCGTTCCCGATGAACAGGCCGATGTTGTTCAAGGGGTTGTTGAGTTCGTGCGCGACGCCGGTGGTGAGCTCGCCCAGGGTGGCCAGCTTGCCGGCCTGCACCAGCTGCTCCTGTTTTTCTCGCAGCTCCCACTCGCGGCGCTGGATTTCCGCGGTGGTCTCGTGCAGGTCCTTCATGATGTGAATCATGGCTTTGCGGCTGGCCTCCAGGCGCAGGTTGGACTTGTGCGAGTCCTGGAGGATGTGCAGGAGGGCGCGCCGGGAGTTGTCCAGTCGCTCGGTCTGACGGGCGAGACGCCGGCGGTCCGCCTCGTAGTCCACCAGGATGTGCAGCATGGCCTTGCGCTGGTTGGCCAGGCGCGTATTCAGCTCGTGGAGATCGCTCATGATGTGGAGCATCGCCCGGCGTTGCTCGTCGCGCTGTCGCAGGCGCTGCTCCAGTTCGCCCACCCGCTCCTCCAGCCGGGCGTTGGCCTCCAGCAGGTCACCCACGGACTCCTTGGCGACCCGGCGGTCCTCCGCCAGAGGGGCTGCTGCGTCGACGCTCATCAGTTTCGGGCTCCGTTGGTGCGCAGGCGCTCCACTTCCCTCCGGACGCTTTCCAGCTCCTTCTCCAGAGCGATCATCTTCAGCTCGCGCCCGACGACCACTTCCTCGAACTTCTCCAGGTCCAGGATCTTCTCTTGGAGCTCTTGCTTCGACTTCTCCAAATCGCGCACCACCCGCTCATAGGCGCGCATGTCGTGCAGCACGCCGATCGCGCCGATCACCTTCGCGTCGGGATCGCGCAGCGCCGACGCGTTGAGGCTGGTGGGGATCACCTCGCCGCTGGCGCTGCGGGGGTTCAGCCGGGCGTTCCGCGTCACGCCCTTCTCCACCACTTCCCGCAGCGCCGCCGTGAACTCCCGCGTCTCCTCGGGGCTGATGAACCGCGACAGCGACTGCTCGATCAGCTCATCGGGGCGGAACCCCAGCAGCTCGAACACCGCGTCGTTGGCCTGCAGGATCTTCC
>JACQTN010000408.1 GCA_016210785.1 Armatimonadota bacterium | reverse complement strand
GTTCAACCCCCACCCGCGATAGTGGGGACCCCACCATACTGGTATGCTCGGACTCGGCACAGCCGGTCCTGCGCATGCACGCAAGGCGGATTTCCGAGACACGCACCTATCGGCCTCCCAGGTCCCGCGTCTCCCCGATGATCTTTGACACCTCGCGCAGCCATGCCTCCTCCGGATCGTCCTCCTGGTCGGGGCCACCCCGCGGAGACCTGGGGGGTGCGACGTAGGGCCGCGGCGCGTCAGGTTCACTCCGCGCTGCCATGGTCACGCCGACGGCCTGCGCGACGCCCTGGCCGCCGGATGCGGTCCGGGACGAAGTGACCACGCCGGTGGACGACGTGCCGGACGCGTTGCGGTAGAGCACGTAAAACGCGGCCGCCTCCTGGGGGCTGGGATAGCTCTGGTCATTGTCAAAGGGGTACATGATGTCGGTGGAGCGGTAGCTGTGGCCGATGAAGCCCAGGGCGTGGCCGAACTCGTGCGTGATGGTGTCCAGGGTGTCCCCGACGCTGTCCAGGATGTCGATGAGGGCGCTGAGGATCCCGCCGGTGGAGACCAGGTAGGTGGTGGTCGCCCGGCCGATGGCGCCGCCGGAGAGCGAGGAGACCCACCGCACGCGGATGTCGTAAGCGGAGCTGTCGCTGGTCTGGGTGACATTCAGGCGGTCCTCGGCGAGCCGGTTCCAGGTCTGCATCGCCTGGGTGGCCCGGGTGCCGAACACATCTTCATACGTGGATGAACCCGCCTGGTCCAGGTACACCCGCACCGGGTCGCGGTTCCAGCGCCGCGTGCCCACCGAGTCGTCCGACTCCGTCAGCGCCTCGAAGAGCGCGGCGATGTAGTCGTCGGGCGACGAGGTCACGTCATCGACAGTGATGCTGCCGCCGGCGCTGACCGACGTCCTGACGACGCCCGTGTAGAAACCGCTCTTGGTGATCTGCAGCGTGAGGCTGCCGGAGCTCTGCGTGCTCAGCGTGTAGCTGCCGTTGCTGTCGGTGGTGGCGCTCTGCCCGGTCTGGGCGAGGGTGACCGTCGCCCCGGCCACCGCCGCGCCGCGCGACTTGGTGATGGTACCGGAGACGTACGCCGTCGGCGAGCTGGAGGTTCCCGATCCGGACCCCGACCCGGATCCCGACCCTGACCCCGAGCCCGACGACGATGCTCCACCCCCGCACCCCGCCAGCAGCAGCACGGCGAAGAAGAGCAGGAGCCACTGCGCGCCGCGCAGGCGGACGGCACGGGGCCGCAGTCGTGTGAACATCGCCAGCATGGAACACCCTCCCTGGCCGCAGCGTCGCGCACCGTACACCGCTGCCTCTACGGAGGCGGGGCGATCGGGGCACAAAAGGGCGGAGGACCGCACCATCCCCCGCCTTGTCTGCGCGCCACCACATCCTGGCATAAACGACCCGTGTGAGGAACCCTCCCTTTTGCTCTATGTAGAACGTACCCGCACGCCCGCGGGTTCAGTCCGGCCGCGCCCACCTGACCTCCATGAAATCTCTGAAGACCCCGGCGGACTCCGCCGGGGCCCTCTAGCAGCGCGTCTCAGAAATCAATGCTTCGTCCATGCGCAGGGCCGGCTTCCCACGATGTGTCGGTATCGGTGCCGCGAGTTGAACGGCGCAGGATTGGACTCGCGCCGCCGAGCCCGAGCATCACGGGTACTTCGGCACCCGCACCGTCGCGGGTGCGCCGTGCGTACGGTGAGCGCGGCAGAACGGAACACCTTGCACCGAGTCGAACGTGCCGGTCGTGGGCGCCGTGAGTCCGGTGAGCGCGGTACGATGGCGCACCTCGGAAGCACGTAGCACGTGCCGGGCAAGACCCTCCCCGCGTCGGACATTTGGAGAAGGGTGGAGTGGCGCAAAGACACTCCACCCAACGTTACCGGCTAGAGATTTCAAGACAGTCACCATCCGATGGCGTAGGCCAGCCGGCGCGGGTCGGCGCCGCCCACCAGCAGCGGCCTGCCGCGGTCCCACCGCGCCCGAATCGCGCACACCGCGCCGGCGCTGGGCATCCACGCGGGCCACGCCTCCACCTTGTGGCCCCACGCCGCCAGCGTGCCCCGCACCTCCTCCGGGACGCGCGACTCCACGCGCACCAGACCGGGGTGGTAGGCGTGCGGGTGACCGGTGGAAGGGAAGTTGTAGGTGGCCAGGCGCGGCGCCTCGATCGCCTCCTGGGGGTCCATGCCGAAGTCCAGCATGTTGACCAGCACCTGCACCATGGCCTGGGGCTGGACGTCGTGCCCGGGCGTGCCGTAGGCCAGGAAGACGCGGCCGTCCCGCATGACGAGCCCTGGGCTGGGCGTCAGGCGCGGCCGCTTGCCGGGCGCCACGCACGAGGGGTGGTGAGGGTCGAGCCAGGACTGGTAGCCCCGGCTGCTGATGATGAGCCCCAGCCCCGGGACCACGGGCGTGGAGAGCACGCCGTCGCTGGGCGTCGCGGAAAACGCGTTGCCCTCCGCGTCGATGACGCAGAGATAACTGGTGTCCGGCTCGATGGGCCCGTTCTTCGGCGCGGGCGCGTCCGCCCCACCCGCGACGGCCGGCGCGCCCTCGTGCACCCACGGATCGCCCGGCGACGGCATCTCCGACCACGCCCGGCGGGGTTCCATGCGCCGGCGCCACTCCGCCGCGTACGCCTTGGCGAGGAGACCGCTGATGGGAACCTGGACGAAGTCGGGGTCGCCGTAGTAGGCGTGCCGGTCGGCGAAGGCGGCGGTGAGGGCTTCGATGATCAGATGGAGGGTCTCGGCGGAGAGGTGTCCCGTCGCGCGGAGGTCGTAGCCCTCCAGGATGTTGAGCGCCTCCAGCGCCACCGGGCCCTGGCACCAGGGTCCGCAGCCGTAGACCTCATGCCCGCGATAGGTGGCGCGCACCGGTGGCTCCACCCGCACCGAGAACGCCGCCATATCCTCCAGACTGAGCAGCCCGCCCTCGGCGCGGCAGAAGTCCACGATCTCGCGGGCAATGGCGCCGCGGTAGAACAGGTCGCGGGCCGTGCGGATTGCCTCCTCGCGCGAGTCCCCCTTCGATGCCGCGGCGCCCTCCGCTTCGGCGAGCCGCTGCAGCGTACGCGCCAGGTCCCGCTGCACCAGCACGTCGCCGACCTCCGGAACGCGGCCGCCGGGCAGGAAGATGGCGGCGGTGGAGGTCCAGCGGGCGATCACCTCCGCGGCGCGGGCCAGGTTGTCGTGGAGGAACCGGTTGACGGGAAACCCGTCGGCGGCCAGCTCCATGGCAGGTGCGGCAACCTGGGCAAGTGTCTTAGTGCCGTAGCGCTCCAGCGCGGTGAGCCAGGCGTCGATGGCCGCGGGCGTCACCGAGCGAAGCACGCCGAGGGGGAGATCGCCGCCGCCGCGCGCCAGCACCACTTCCAGCGTGGCGGCCTTCGGCCACCGGCCCAACCCGCTGATGGTGACGACTTCGCCGGTGCGCGCGCTGCGCAGGATGATGGGCGCCACGCCGCCCACGTTGGTCATGTCGGGCTGGAGGACGTTGATACACAACCCCGCGGCCACGCCCGCGTCCACGGCGTTGCCGCCCCGCTCCAGGATGCGGATGCCGGCCAGCGTGGCCAGGTAGTGGCCGGAGGCCACCATGTAGTGCGTGCCCATGATGGGCGGGCGGTGGGTAGGCAGCGAGGTGAAGATGAACATGAGAGTTCCCTCCCGTACTGGTCTGGACGCTACATTCTGCTCTCGCCGCGCGAAGCCCTGGCTGGCGGCGCGTTCAAGGGAGACGCCGCCGCCGCGGAGAAGACCATGACGATGCGCCGCAACCTCCTCCTCATCTATCTCATCGGCGTCCTCTACTACGCGGCCTGGCAGGGCGTGGCGCCGTTTATCCCGCTGCGGATCCAGGCGCTGGGCGCAACGCCCGTCGTGCTGGGGCTCCTGATGGCGGTGGGCGCCCTGGTGCCGGTGATCGCCGCCATCCCGGTCGGCATGCTGACCGCGCGGCTCGGCCCCCGCACCATCACCACCGCCGGATGCGCCGGCGCGGCCGTCGCGTTTTGGAGCCTGGGATGGGTGGCCGGGGTCCCGGCGGCCGCGGCGGGGCTCGCCCTGATGGGCCTCTCCCAGACGCTGATCCTGGTGGCGACGCAGACGCTGGCGATGGGCGACACCACCCACCGCGCCCACGTGGCGGGCATGTACATGTTTGCCACGTCGATCGGTCAGGTCATCGGCCCGGCGGCGGCGGGCGTTCTGGTGGTGCTGGGTGGCTACGGGCTGGCCTTCTCGGTGTGCGCGCTCTTCGCGCTGGCGTCGGCCGGTATCGCCGTGGCGATCAGCGGCAGCGCGCGCGGCGGGAAGGTGACCAGGCTGGGGCTCTCTTTCCAGGTGATCCGCCGCAATCCCGAAGTGCGCCGCAGTCTCTACGCCAGTAACCTGTCGGAATATACCTTCGGTTTCTGGCAGACCTTCTTCCCCGTGCTGCTCCACCAGTTCCATCTCTCGCCGGCGTTGATCGGCCTCCTCTTCTCTACCCGGGCGTTCGCCTCCATGAGCGTGCGCCCGTTCGTCGGACACCTGAGCCAGATGGCGCACAGAAACCTGCTCATGGGGATCGCGCTGGCAGGCGGCGCGCTGTCCCTCCTCTTGCTCCCCTTCACCAAAGCGCTGGTTGTGCTGGCGGCTCACATCGCCATGATGGGGGCCAGCTTGGGGCTGCTGTTCCCGGTCGCGCTGGTCACGTTCTCGGAGGGATTCCCTCTGGCGCAACTCGCCACGGCCACCGGCGTGCGCCTGGGTCTGAGCCGCCTCGCCCAGGCGCTGGGACCGGCCAGCCTCGGCGTGGCAGTGGAAGCTGCGGGGTTGGGCGCGGGGTTCGTAATCGCCGGCGCGGGAATGGCGATGCTGGCGGCGCGCTTCCTCCTGCCGAAGCCGGCGGGAGCGGCGCGCGTCCCCTCAGAAACGCCCGCGCCATAGGCATCACGCGGGCCACACCCGCATACTCAGGAGGCTGTCTCGCAAAGACGCTTCATTTGTGCGCAGGACCGGCCACGCCGAGTCCGAGCATCACCCATATGTCGGAGAACCCACTGTCGCGGGTGCGCCGCGAAGTCGGTGCGCCGTGAGTGCGCTGAGCGCGGTAGAGTGGTGCACCTTGCATAGACGTTGAACGTGCCGCGCGGTAGAACAGAACACCTTGCACAGAGTGGAACGTGCCGGTTCGTGGGGGCGCCGTGAGTCCGGTGCGCCGTGTGCGCCGTAAGTCCGGCGAGCGCGGTAGGATCGCGCACCTTGCAGGCACGTCGAACGT
>JACQTN010000407.1 GCA_016210785.1 Armatimonadota bacterium | reverse complement strand
GGAACTGGCCGGCCCGCACGCGCAGGAGCACGCCCCTGCCGACGGGGAGCACCGTCGTGCGCCCGCCGTTGATCACCGCGCCGGGGAAATCGATCACAATCTGCGGCGGGGCGGACCACTGCCTGACCGTGTAGGCGACCGGACCGCTCAGGGCGACGTTGACGTGCAACCGCCCCTCGGTCTCAACCACTCTGACATCCATCACGCGCGGGGGCGCGCCGTGGCCCGTCCCCGAGACGGCGGACAAAACGAGACCGCAGGCCGCCACCAGGGCAGCGGTCGCTTGCGCTCTCTTCCGGCCGCGGGCCATCGTCATCATCGGTGCGCGTCTGACCGCGGTGGGCCGCCGTGGAGCACGGGTAAGGCACGGTTCGGCACCGCGGCTGCGCCTACTGTACCAGCGGGCGGAGGCGGGATACTACTACCTGGGCGGGTAGCCTTCGTGTAACCTACCCGCGTGGGTGGGTCCTGGGTAGGAGATCGAGGATTGCGTCGCGCGGCGGGCCGTGAACCGGAACTCCAGCCTGGCCTCGTTCTCGGTCCGCAGCAGCCCGAAGATGGCGGGTGGATCGAAACCGAAGTCCATCATCTTGATGGTGGTGGTGGCCATCCCCGTGACGGTGTTACCCTCCAGCCTGAGGATGGTGGCGAAGGTGGTGGGCCGGGTCACGTCGCGGACCCTCAGGTTGCCCGTGATCTGCACCGCGATCTCGCGGCCCTCCACATGGCTCTCCGGGAGTCCCCGGATCTCCGTGGGCGTGAACTCCGCGATAGGATACCTGGCCGACTCCAGGTTCCGGTTGCGGATGTAGTTGTCGCGGCGCTCGCTGTCGGACCGGAACTGGCTGATGTCCACCGTGATGGTTCCGACGCGGCTGTTGCGGGGACGCGCGCGGTCGATGAAGAGCTCGCCGCGGATAATCTGCGTCACGCCCACCGCCACATTGTACCGGTTGTTCTGATTGATGAAGTACTCACCGACGTGGTAGGTCACCCGCGACTCGGAGGGAACGATCACGAACCGCTCCAGCACACCGGGCGGACCGGCCGCCGGCGCAGCCGCGCTGGCGGGCGGGGGGAGCATTGCGAAGACACTGGCCAGCAGGACGGTGACCAGCGCGGCCAATCGTCCGGCCGTCCAGCGACATTCGTACATCCAGCGATGCATGGCCGGCTTCCTCAACACAGACCTCCCGGGTGTGCGGATCAGTTCCTGTTGATCTATGGACGCCGACCGCGCGCCCATCGTTTATGGAGCCTGCGCCGCGGGAGAGCGGCCATACACCACCACCTGCCACACCAGCGTCTGGCGATGGAACTGCCGCGCCAGCCCGTTCCTGACGATGACAGCCTCCACCGCATCTGTGGGGTACACGAAGGTCCGGAACGGGCGCCGCCGCACGCGCATGATGAAGTTCACCAGGGCGATCCCCATCCGGTTCCACCAGGTGTCGCGCGGATAGACCACGCCGTAGAGTTTCCGCGCGCGGGCCGCGGAGAGACCGACCAGCGCCCCCATGTCGTGGTAGCAGCAGATCACCCGGTCCAGCGTGACGACGTCGGCGGGCGCGATCTGCGCAGCCAGCGCCGCGAAGTCTCCGTGGTGGAAGGCGACCCGGTCCCCGTGTCCCTGCCGCGCCGCCTCTTCACGCGCCGCTTCCAGGTAGGCCGTGGACGCGTCCACACCCGTGGCCCGCATCACCCCAACCATGAGCAGCTCGTGCTGGATGATGCCGATGCCCCCACCGATGTCCAGCAGCGTCAGCCCGTCCACACCCATGGCCTCGAGCGCGTCGATCAGCACGCGGGTCGTGCCGCCCGCGCCGCGCTTGCGATAGCGCCGGAGCTGGGACGCGGCCGTCTTCCGGTTGAACTCCATCTCGATGCCCTGGCACTGGGAACAACACAGGCCCACCGGTCCCACCTCCCCTCCGCTGTGTCGTTCGATGCGGGCTCGCCGCCACCCTGCGGGCCCGCTGCGACCGCCGCCACGCGCCCCGATCAGCGGCCAGCCCGGTCCGGCGCGCCGCGGTCACGCCCGTGGACGGGCGAGCGGCCCACAGCTGCGGTCGGTAGGGCCGCGGCGCCGGCGCTGCGGTCAGCGCCCCCCGGCATCGTCGGGCACCACCACCGGGTCGAGCACCGGGGCCTCGGCGGGAACCGGCACGGACTCAGCGCCGGCCATCCCCCGCACGGCCCCGCCGGCGACGGCACAAGCCCATCCCCACAGCCGGGCCAGGCTGAGATCGTCGAACAGCGAGTAGATCACCGGGATCGCCACCAGCGTCAGCAGCAGCGACAGCATCTGCCCGCCGATGATCACCGAGCTGATCGCCCGGTTCGTGGCTGCCCCCACGCCGCTGGACGTGGCCAGCGGGATCATGCCCGCCACGAACGCGACGGTGGTCATCATGATGGGCCGCAGCCGGTCGCGGCTGGCCTGGATGATCGCCTCGTCGCGCGCCAGGCCCCGGGCTCGCAACTGGTTGGCGTGGTCGATCTGCAGGATCGCGTTCTTCTTCACCACGCCGAACAGCACCAGGATGCCCAACTGGGAGAGAATGTTCAGCGACCCGCGGAGGAAGATAATCGAGATCAGCGCAAACGGCACCGTCAGCGGCAGCGACAGCAGGATGGTGATCGGGTGCACCCACGACTCGAACTGCGCCGCCAGCACCAGATACATGAACACGAAGGAGAGCAGGAAGGCGGTCATGAACGCCTGAGCCTGCTTCCCCTGCTCCGCCGCCTGCCCCGCGAACGCCATGGTGTAGTCCGGCCCCAGATTGAGCCCCCGCACCGCTTTGTCCAGTTGCTGCAGCACTGCAGCCTGGGAGGTGCCCGGCAGCAGGTTGGCGGTGAGCGTGACCTGCCGCTTCCGGTTGTAGCGCTCGATCTGGCTGGGCCCCGTTCCCGGCGTCATCCGCACCACGTGCTCCAGGGGCACCGCGCCCAGCTTCGCCGACGGCACGGTGAGCTGGCTCAGCCCGGCCAGGTCCTCCCGGTAGGTCCGCTCGGCGCGCACCTGCACATCATACTGCTGGCCGCCCTCCGTGTAGGTGGAGACTTTCTGGCCCGCCACCAGCACGCGCAGCGCGCCCGCCACGTCCATCACGCTCACGCCGAGATCCGCGGCCCGCGCCCGGTCCACGGTGATACCCACCTGGGGCTTGCCGCTCACCATGGAGGACTTGACGTCCACCAGCCCGGCGATCTCCTGCAGCTTCTTCTCGCCGATCTGCCCGGCGCGGGCCAGCACGCTCAAGTCGGGGCCGCTGATGACGTATTCCACCGGCTGGAACCCGCCGCTGCCGCCAAAGGCGGAGACCTGGGCCACCTGCGTCTGGAGCCCCAGGTGCGCGAAATGCGGCAGCACCTCGCGGCGCACGCGGGCCATCAGGTCCTGCTGCGTCAACGCCCGCTCGTGTACTCTGCCACATCGGGCGAACGCCGGCGATCCTCCTGCGGTCTTCGAAGGAGAGCAATCCTCCGCCCAAAGGCGGAGAGTCCGGCGGTCGCATCGAATTCCCGCTCCGATGGGTGTTTTGCTCACCTGGCCGCCCCGGCCTTACACCCGCCAGAGGTGACCGACATGAACCCGCGCGCGTTCGCAACCTGGCTCGATGCCTACGGCCGCGCCTGGGAGACCCGCGATCCCGGCATGGCGCCGGCGCTGTTCACCGCCGCCGCCACCTACCAGGAGACCCCGTTCGATGAACCCATGCGCGGCCTGCTCGCCATCGTGGAGTACTGGTCCCGGGTCCCCAGAGTGCAGAAGGACATCCGGTTTGGCTACGAGATCCTGGCGGTCACGGAGCGCCACGGGATCGCCCGGTGGTGGGCGTCCTACGTGCGAATCCCCTCGGGATCGGCGGTGAAGCTGGACGGGATATTCGTCATCGTCCTCGACGAGAACAATCTCTGCCGCGAGTTACGGGAGTGGTGGCACAGGCAGGAATCCGACGCATAGACGCCCATCACAGGAGGGAATCATCATGCTGACCCGCATCGACCGCGAGATCATCGCCGACCTCTATCTCTCGCGGGACGGCCTGGCCCTGGTGGAGGAGATCGTCGAGCGGTTCGGCTCGCGCTTCGGCGGCACGCCGCAGGAGCACCAGGCCGCGGAGTTCATCCGGGAAGGGTTCGCCGCGCTGGACGTCGACCGCGTGGTCCTGGAGACCTTCACCTGCCCGGGCTGGACGCGCAATGACACACGTCTTGCGGTGACGGCCCCCATACAGCGCGAGATGGACTGCATCGCCCTCCCCTACTGTCCGCCGGGCACCGTGGAGGGCCCTCTGGTCTACCTGGGCGACGGGGACCCCCAGACGTTCGTCGTGCGCCGGGACGAGATCCGCGGCGCCATCGCCATGGCCACCACAGCGGCGCCGCGCTTCTTCCCCCGCGGCATGCACCGGTGCGAGAAGCTGGGCCGCGCGCTGGACGCGGGCGCCACGGGCTTCATCTGGATGCGCGGCATGGCGGGCGGCCTTCCCGAGACCGGATCGGCCCGGTTCGGGCACTCCTGTGAAGTCCCGGCCGTCTCGGTGTCGTACGAGACCGGGCACGAACTGATCCGCCTGGGAAAGAAGGGCACGGTCCGCCTCCGCCTCACCTCCACTAACGAGAACCACCCTGTCACGTCCCACAACGTGATCGCCGAGTTCAGGGGGCGGCGGAAGCCGGACGAGATCATCGTCATCGGCGCGCACTACGACGGCCACGACATCAGCCAGTCCGCCATGGATAACGCCACCGGCCTGGCCGTGCTCATGGAGGCGGCGCGGGCGCTGGCACCCCACAGGGATATCCTCGACCGCACCGTGCGGATGATCGCGTTCGCCCAGGAGGAGATGGGGCTGCACGGGGCCCATCATCACGCGGAGCAGCACAAGGGCGAGGCCATCAGGTTCATGCTGAACCTGGACGGCACCGCCCGCAGCATGAACGCCTCCTTCGACCTGCAGGGCTGGCCGGAGGCCGTGGGGTTCTTCAAGAAGCTGTTTGATGAAATATTCGAAGACGACGTGGCGGTGGGAGACCAGATCGGCCTGTACGCCGACATGTACGCCTTCGCCGCGCGCGGCATCCCCGCGGCCACGCTCAAGTCGGAGCCCGTCGGATCGTCCGCGGCCGCTTCCCGCGGGTACGGGCACACGCCGCTGGACTCGCTGGACAAGGTCACCGCCAAGTACATCCAGGTGGACGCGGCCCGCGTGGCGCGCCTGGCGGTGCGCCTGGCCACCTTGGATGACGTTCCGATGGCCCGCAAGACGCCCGCGGAGATCAGCGCCAAACTCAGGGAGCGGGGACTGGACGAGGTGCTCCGCCTGGAGAGCCGCCCTGTGCCGGGGCAGGGGTGAGACGGCTTCACCCCTGCCCGAATCCGTATCCGCCCGTCCTGGGCCCCAATGGGGCTGATGCTGGCCCCGCGATGGCCGTTGCGGGGACGGCCACGCTGGTCCTTCTCAGCCAGCTGCCCGACGTCTCCACCGTCGACTCCCCGCCTGGGGAGACCAGAGGTTGAACGCGCAGCAGCTGCGAACTTACCCCTGGTGGCGATTCCGCGCACGGAGGCGATGCCATGGCCGCAGAGATGAGTACCTACCCGGTCCGGTTCGATGTGCAGCACCCGGAGGCGATGTCCCGATGGCTCATTTTCGTGAAATGGCTGCTGGTCATCCCGCACTTCCTCATTCTGTACGCCCTGGGCGGCCTCCAGGCCATCATCACTGTCATCGCCTTCTTCGCCATCATCTTCACTAGGCGCTTCCCGCCCGGCCTGTTTGATCTCTTGGTCAAGGCCACCCGGTGGAACGCCAACGTGAGCGGCTATGTGCTCCTGATGCGGGACGAATACCCGCCGTTCACGTGGGAGCCCGGCCAGTACCCGGTGACCTTTGAGGTGGACTACCCGGCCCAGATGTCCCGATGGCTCCCGC
>JACQTN010000418.1 GCA_016210785.1 Armatimonadota bacterium | reverse complement strand
GATGCCCACCTTCTTCAGCTGCGCCTCGGTGGCCAGGGCGATCTCGTGGTCGCCGATCTGGTAGTTGAGGGGCACGACGTAGTTGAGGGAGAGGCCGCCGGCGTACCCCGCCTCGGCCAGCAGCTTCTTCGCCTTCTCCACATCATACGGCGTCGCCTGGAGTTTGGGGTTGTAGCCGATGGATCCCTTGACGGTCAACTGCCCGTCCAGCATGGCGCCGTAGCCCCGGTAGATCCCTTGCAGGATGATCTTGCGGTCGATGGCGTGGTCGATGGCCTGCCGCACCTTGAGGTTCTGCAGGGGGCCCGGTTCCCTGAGGTTGTAGGTGTTGACCAGGCCGGCCGCGATGTTGACACTCTTCACGGTGGTGGTGGCCGTCTCCATGGTGCGGGCGACGTCGATGGTCAGCTTGTCGGCGATCTGCACCTCTGCTGCCCGCAGCGCGCCCAGGCGGGTGGAGGCGTCGGGCATATGGCGGAAGATGACGCGGTCGATCTTGGGCCGGCCGTCCCAGTACTCGCGGTTGGCTTCCAGGACCAGGTGCCGGTCGGGTACCCACTCCACCACCCTGTAAGGTCCGGTCCCCACCGGCTTTCTGAGAGCCTCCTCATCGCCCACCTGCCGGACGTAGCCCGGCGGCTCGATGACGATGGCGTAGGAGCCGAAGGCCAGCAGCGGGAAGGGCGCCGAGGTCTTCATGCGCACCGTGTAGTCATCCACGACCTCCACGGCGGTGACAAAGCCGACCCGGCTGCGGCGGGAATAGGGCCGCCTGGTGTCCAGGGTGCGGTCGTAGGTGAACTTCACGGCCTGGGCCGTGAAGGGCTCGCCGTTGTGGAACTTGACCCCCTTGCGCAGTTTGAACTCCCAGGTGGTGTCGTCGATGAGCCGCCAGGACTCCGCCAGGGCCGGGATCACCCTGCCCGATGGGTCATGGCGCGTCAGTCCTTCGCTGAACTGGAACAGCATCATCAGCGACGCGTTGCCGGCGTGCCCGGGTGACAGGTTGGAGGGGAAGGACCCCATGCCGATGGTCAGAGTCCTGGGCCCGGACGGCGCGCCCCAGGCGGGCGCCGCCGTCCCCGGTGTCAGGAACGCGGCGGCGAGGACGAGGACGAGCAGCGGCGAGAGTTTCTGCCGGGCGATCATGGTCTATCGTCACTCCTTTCCATCCACCGCACGTCAGTGAGCCGGATCGTCTACTTCTGAAGCGGCGATGGTGATCAGGGTGTTGAGGATGTCCACGCAGGCTCGATGCGCGATGAGCGGCACGCCGTCGTCCGCCAGTTCGGGCAGGGCGGACTGGCCGTCCAACGCGCCGGCCTCCACGCAGTTGCGCAGCATGCGCTCCAGCATGTCGGCGTTGATCATCGCCCCGGGTTTCTCCAGCTGGAAGGCGATGTTGGCGGCCACGCCGTAACCGCCCCAGTCGGAGATGGCCGCCACGACCAGCACGTCGGTCGTCACGCGGCAGGCCATGCCACCCTGGCAGGGGCACTGGCAGCGAAGGCCGTGGGGGAGGATCTCGCGCACCGCGTCCACGATGAGACCAAAGCCGATTTCATTGCCGCCGTCGCCGATGCCCACGGTGGCGATGCCGCGGGCGGCGGCCTGGTCGAAGAGGTACTGGGTCTTGCCCTGGGTGGGATCGCGGCTGATGCCGGTGCCGTTGTGCGTCACTTCCTTGTGGTTCGGGCCGAGGCGCTCCACGGCGACGATGGCCTTGGGCCTGTACTGGTCCAGGAGCTCGGTGGCCCGTCGCTCACACGGTTCGTGGTCCCGCGGCATCGTCTCGAAGGTGGCGGAGATGGCCATGTACTCCTCCCCGGGGCGTTTCAGGATCAGGTCGGCGCCGCGGCAGGTGGCCAGCAGCGGCTCCCAGGCCCAGTCGTCGCTGACGAAGACCACGTTGGCCTTGCGGCCGAACATCATGGCCCGGGTGATGGCCGCCGCCCCCAGGTACCCGTCCACTTCGCCCACCGGACGCACGGGCGGCCCGCCGGCGCCGGTGACCAGGAACACTGTCTCTCCAGGCCCCACGCGGTCCAGCAGCAGTCTGGCCGCCAGGTACGTGAGAGGGGCCCCCAGCTTTTCGCGGGCCGTGTCGTAGAGGCGGTGGACGTGGTCCCGCTGGCTCAGGGTGGAACCGCTCTTGGTGATGCGGCGCTTCGGTTTCATCGTCACGGTGACGAGACGGTCCACGTACTCGCCGACGATCTCTGGCATGTCCGGTTCTCCCCGCTTCTCTCCGCGTTCCCCGCCGCGTTTCAGTGGGCCGGATCGTCCACTTCGGAAGCGGCGATGGTGATCAGCGTGTTGAGAATGTCCACGCAGGCGCGGTGGGCGATGAGTGGCACGCCGTCATCTGCCAGCTCGGGCAGGTTGGACTGGCCGTCCACGGCGCCGGCCTCCACGCAGTTGCGCAGCATGCGCTCCAGGGTGTCGGCGGTGATGAACACCCCGGGCTTCTCCAGTTGAAACGCGATGTTGGCGGCGACACCGTAGCCGCCCCAGTTGGAGATCGCCGCCACCACCAGCACGTCGGTGGCCACCCGGCAGGCGGTACCGCCCCCGCAGGGGCACTGGCAGCGGGCGCCGTGGGGCAGGATCTCCCGCACCGCGTCGGCGATGAGACCGAAGCCGATCTCGTTGCCGCCGTCGCCAATGCCCACGGTGGCGATGCCGCGAGCGGCGGCCTGGTCGAAGAGGTGCTGGGTCTTGGCCTGGTGGGAGTCGCGGCTGAGGCCGGTGGCGCCGTGGATGATCTCCCTGTGATTG
>JACQTN010000417.1 GCA_016210785.1 Armatimonadota bacterium | reverse complement strand
GACCGTGTTGATGTCGGGGAGGACCTTGAAGATCACCCGGTCCAGCTTCGGCTTGCCGCGGAAGTAGTGCTGGTTGGGCACGAAGGTATAGTGGTCGCCGGCCGCCGCCTCGGAGATGCGGTACGGGCCGGTCCCCAGCGGCTGGCGGGTATTGAAGTCGCCGGCCCGGGCGACATCCTTGCCTTCCAGCAGGTGCCTGGGCACGATGCCCACGTTGTAGGCACCGATGGACGGGAAGGGCGCGATGGGCTTGCTCAGCGTGAAGCGGATGGTGTACCGGTCCACCATCGTGACGGCGGTGATGTCGGCAATCGCCGAGCGGCGTGGCGAGTTGTTCTTCCGGTCCAGGATCGTGTCGTAGGTGAACTTCACGTCGTCGGCGGTGAAGGGCTGGCCGTCCTGCCACTTCACGTCCCTGCGCAGGTGGAAGGTCCACGTCAGCCCGTCGCTACTGACCTCCCACTTCGTGGCCAGGTCCGGCGCCGGCTCCAGCGTGTCGGGGTCCGGCCGTGTGAGGAAGCCGTACAGGAACCGGTTGACCGGGACCGCCGCGGCGTCCGTCCCGATGATGGGGTTCATGAGTGGATCGGTGGGGATGGCCATGCGCAGGACCTTCCCGCCCGTCTGCGCCTCCAGGGCCGCCGGCCAGGCGAGGGCCAGCAGCGCCACGCCAATGAACAGTGCCAACCAACCGCGTTTCATCGCGTCACCTCCGCACTAGACCTGTGGTATCTCCGCAGTCCTGAGGTTCGCTTCGTCTTTATAGAAGCGTCCCCCCCTCATGATGTGGTGCAGCCGCCCGTGATCCTGGAGGACCCTGATATCCTCCAGGGGATCGCCGTCCACCACGATGAGGTCGGCGAGCTTCCCTGGCTCCAGGGTCCCCACCCCGGACAACTTGATGGCCTCCGCGGCCACCCTGGTAGCGGAGAGGATGGCGTCCATGGGTTTCATCCCATTGAGCACCATCAGCTCCAGTTCCCTGGCGTTCTCGCCCTGCGGGTAGCGGTTGCCGATGTCGCTGCCCGCGGCGATCTTCACGCCCGCCTCATAGGCGGCGCGGAAGGAGGCCTTCCACAGCGGCTCGTTCACCTTCATTTCTTCGATCTGCTTGGGCAGCACGCCCATCTTTTCCCCCCGCTCCAGCACGCTGTACAGCGTGCACAGGGTGGGCACCAGGTACGTGGGGCTCCGCGTGAGCAGGTCGATGGTCTCCTCGTCCATGCGCGTGCCGTGCTCGATGGTGTCCACGCCGGCCTGCACCGCGTATTTGGCGGATCCGTGGGACTGGGTGTGGCAGGCCACCGTCTTGCCGAAGGCGTGGGCCTCGTGGACCACCGCCTGCATCTCGTCCAGCCGCATGGTGACCATCCAGGTGGTGGCGAAGATGGACGCCTCCGCGCCGCTGCCGGCGATCTTGATGTTGTCCACGCCGTCCTTCACCTGGCGCCGGACCGCCCGCGCGAACTCATGCGGGCCGTCCACCAGCAGTCCCATGCCGGCGTGGTTCTCCATCCAGTTGGGGTAGGAGTCGGCCAGGCCCGCGGTGGTGCTCAGCACCCGGCCGCTGGCGACGATGCGCGGCCCGGGAATCCACCCGGCCTTCACCGCATCGCGCAGCGCCGCGGCGATGTTGCCGCGCGTGCCCACGTCTCGCACGCTGGTGTAGCCAGCCTCCAGGAAGGTCCGGGCATTCATCATGGCGCGGATCGTGGCCAGCTCGATGGGCGAGCCGTCGATCTCCATCAGGTTGCGGAAGCCGCCGTAGATGTGGTGGACGTGGCAGTCGATCAGGCCGGGCATGATGATGCGGCCGTCCAGATCAATGGCCCGCCCGCCGCCCTGGGAGCGGCCGTGCTGTGCCATGGGCTGCACCTCCGCGATGCGCTCCCCCTCCACCCGCACGAAGGCGCGTGCCGGGTCGCGGCCCGTGCCGTCGATCAGCGTGCCGTTCAGGAAAACTACTCCACCGTCAACGCCCGTCATCGACTCTTCCTCCTCGCCGCCCTATCCATCGGCTCCGCCACTGGCCCGCGCCTTACTTGCTCGCGCTCCGACGGCCCCACCATCCCTCACGCACCGTGCCCCCGCCACCTGTCCTGAGCGACGTTCGGCCCGGCCATTCCCCGCCTTCGTCCGTCCACAAGCTCAGGAGACTCAGGCCGAACGGAGTCCAAGGACCCGGTCCAGCAGCATTTTGAAGGCACCGTCGTCCAGGAGCCCGCCTTTTCGGCCCGCGTGCTCGCGCACCATCTGCATCAGGCGCTCCAGTCTCTCCCCTTCCAGCGGGACGCCGGCCTCCCTGGCCCGCGCCGCCACCGCTTCCGGCCCGCTGTACCGCCCCAGCGCAATGTGCCGGCGGTTCCCCACCCATCGGGGATCCATCGCCTCGAACGCGGGCGGGCTGGCCAGCACCGCGTGTACGTGGCTCTCCAGCTTGTGGGCGTAGGCCAGCGGCCCCACCAGCGCCTTGTTGAAAGGCACGGGCGCGCCGGAAATGTCCGCCACCAGCTGCGAGATCTCGCACAAACGCGTGGTGTCCACGCCGGTCCCGATGCCGTACAGGAACTCCAGCGCGGCGACGACCTCCTCCAGCGCCGGGTTTCCCGTCCGGTCGCCCAAGCCGTTGACAACCGTGTCCACGAAGACCGCGCCTTCCTCCACCGCCGCCACCACGTTGGCCATGGCCAGGCCGAAGTCGTCGTGGGCATGGATGCCCAGCGGCTTTCGGGTCATCCCCTTCATCTCCCGCATGAGCCGGCGCACCGCCACCGGCGACGCGGCACCGCACGAGTCAGCCAGGTAGTACCGGTCGGCGCCCTCTTCCTCGGCAACCGCGAGCACTTCTTGGAGAAACCCATGATCGGTGCGCGTGGTGTCCGCCGGGGTGAAGGCCACCACGTCGAAGAGCGGCCGCGCCTGGCGCAGGGCAGCGCGGATGCGCTCCAGTGCCTGCTGCCGGGTGACGCCGAAGGCGTCGCGCATCCGCACGTCGCTGGTGACGTAGACCAGGTGGAGAATGCGTCCGCCGCTCGTGCCGCACGCCTGGATCTGCTCCTGCCAGGACGGCAGGTAGGAGAGGACGACGACCTCCAGGCGCGGCCCCAGCCCCTCCGCGGCCAGCGTGCCGGTCACCACCCCGTCGTCCGGCGTCAGCCCCGGGTAGCCGATCTGGATCTGGCCGACACCGATGTCGGCCAGGCGACGGGCGATGGCGAGCTTGCCGTCCACGGTGAAGTTGACCGCGGCGCCCTGCTCCGCCTCCCGTAGCGTGCAGTCGTTGAGAGTCACGCGCGCGGGCGCGGGCGGATCCACGGGACGATTCAGAGGACTCAGGCTGATATGGCGGTCGTCGCTCATGCGTCACCCTCCGCACTGGTATCGTGTCCTCCCGCCGCCGGCCGGTTCTCCCTCTCCCTCTGGGAGAGGGGACGGCTTGCGGCTGACGCGAACCAAGCGGCATGTTCCACTGCGCCCCGCCTCATCCCGCCGTGGTGTCCTTGTAGATCTTGCCGGCCTTCATGATCAGGCGGAGGCGGGCGCGATCCTGCAGGACGCGGATGTCGTCCAGAGGGTTACGGTCCACCACGAGCAGGTCGGCGAACTTCCCGGGCTCCAGCGTCCCTGCCTCCGGGATGCGGATGGCCCGCGCCGCCGCTTTCGTGGCCGACACGATCGCCTCCATGGGCGACATGCCGTTGGCGACCATCAGCTCCAGCTCCCTGGCGTTGGCGCCCTGCGGGTAGCGGTTGCCCACGTCGCTGCCCATGGCGATCTTCACACCCGCCTCGCGCGCCGCCCGGAAGGATGCCTTCCACAGCGGCTCGTTCACCTTCATCTCCTCCACCTGCTTGCTCCCCAGGCCGCCCGCCTCGCCCAGCTCCAGCACGCTGTAGAGGGTGCAGAAGGTGGGAACCAGGCAGGTCCGGCCGTGCCTGAGCAGGTCGATGGTCTCCTCGTCCAGGCGCGTGCCGTGCTCGATGG
>JACQTN010000441.1 GCA_016210785.1 Armatimonadota bacterium | reverse complement strand
CGTCTCGACCGTCAGGTCGGCCGCCCCCCGCTCCCACCCCAGGAAGCGGAACGGCTGCCGCTCGACCTCCAGGCCCATCGCTTCCAGCCGCCGGGCCAGGTCCTCCTCGGCGCGCAAAGCCTCCGCGGTCCCGGCAAAACGGGCGGCACTGCCGGCGAGACCTGACATGCGCAGGATCATGGGGAGCTTCTCAGAGAACCCGTCTCAGCCTGGGATCCAGGAGATCCCGCAGTCCGTCCCCGATCAGGTTGAGGCCGATGATGACGACCACGATGGCCAGCCCGGGGAAGACCACCACGTGCGGGGCGAGGCGCATGTAGCCGCGGGACCGGCTCAGCATCACGCCCCACTCCGGAAGCGGCGGTTGAGCCCCCAGTCCCAGAAAACTCAGCCCGGAGACGGCCAGCACCGCGGCGGCCACGCTGAAGGTCGCCTGGACGATGACCGGAGCCACGCAGCCGGGGAGGAGGTGGCGCGCGATAATGCGCGGGTCGGGGACCCCGATGGCGCGGGCGGCCAGGATGTACTCCTGCTCGCGGAGCGCCAGCGCGACCCCCCGCACCAGGCGGGCAAACTGCGGGATCGAGTAGACCCCCACGGCAATGACCAGGTTGACCAGGCCGGGGCCGAGGATGCTCACGATGGCTATGGCGAGCAAGAGGCTGGGGAACGCCAGGAGCAGGTCGATCGCCCGCATGACGACCGTGTCGGCCATCCCGCCGTAGTAACCCGCGGCGCTGCCCAGCGCCACGCCCGCCAGCAGGCCGATCGCGACGGTGGCCGTCCCCATCCCCAGCGTGTACCGGCTGCCCTGGATGACGCGGGCGTAGAGATCCCTCCCGAATTCGTCGCGGCCGAACGGGTAGCCCCAGCTCGGCCGGTCGAAGGCATGACGGAGGTCCTGGGCATACGGGTCCCTGGTGCTGACCAGCGGTCCGAGCAGCGCCGTCAGCAACGCCGCGCCCGTGATCGCCAGGCCCAGGACGAATCCACGGTGACGCAGCGCCCGCCGCCAGCCGGCCCGCAGCCGCTCCCCGAGCCCGGATGGCGCGGTGCGAGGGCCGGACTCACCCCTCACCCTTCCCTCTCCCCGGGGGGGAGAGGGGGGAAAGGAATTATCCATAGCGGATGCGCGGATCGAGGTATGCATACAGCACGTCGACCCAGAGATTCACCATGATGAAGGAAGCACTGGCGGCCAGCAGGCACCCCTGCACGACCGGGAAGTCCCTGTTGAGGATGGACTGCACCACCAGGCGACCCAGGCCGGGCCACGCGAACACGGCCTCCGTGATCACCGCCCCAGCCAGCAGCGTGCCGAACTGGAGACCCACGATGGTGACGGTGGGGATGAGCGCGTTCCTGAGCGCGTGGTGGTAGACCACCCGTCGCTCCACGAGACCCTTGGCCCGCGCCGTCCGGACGAAGTCCTCACCGGCCACTTCCAGCATGGTGGAGCGGGTCATCCTGGCGATGAGAGCCATCGCCGAGGTCCCCAGCGAAAGCGCCGGCAGGATGAGGTGCCACGGGGTGTCGCCGCCCACCGAGGGCAGCCAGCCCAGAATGACCGCGAAGAGCAGGATGAGGAGCAGGCCGAGCCAGAAGGGCGGGATAGAGACGCCCAGGACCGAGATCACCATGAGCGCCGTATCGAACCACGAGCCCCGGCGGAGGCTGGCGGCCACGCCCGCGGTGACGCCCAGCACCACCGCCAGCGCCATGCTCGAAAGCGTGAGGACCACAGTGTAGGGGAAGCGGCCGGCGAGCTCCTGCGCCACGGGCAGGCCCGAGCGGAGGGAGCGGCCCAGGTCCCCACGAAGCGCGCGGCTCAGCCACAGCCACAGTTGGACGAGGATAGGCCGGTCGAGAGCGAGACTCGCCCGGATCGTGGCGATGTCCTCCCGCGTGGAGAGCTGGTCGGACATCAGCTCGATGGGGTCGCCGGGGGCCAGGTGCATCAGGAGAAAGACGAGCACCGCCACCTGCACCAGCACAGCCACCGCCTGGACAAACCGCGCCAGGATGTAGCGGCGCACTCTCCGTCTCCTTCCGCGGACAGGCCTACCGCCGGCACCGCCGGCTTACTTCATACTGGCGCTCCCGAACAGCACATACTCGGTGGGCAGAACGATCACCCCGCTGAGGGTTTTCTTCTTGGCCAGGACCTGGCTCTCGAAGTGGAAGAAGATCCAAGGGGCCTCCTCAATGATCAGCGGTTGAACCCGCCGCAGAGGATCGAGCTGCCGGTTCAGGTCCACCGTGTCCTCGATCTGGGCGATGAGACGGTCAACCTCCGGGTTGGCAAAGAATGCCTCGTTGTAGCCGTCCCTGGGCCAGGCCTTGGAGTGGAGGACCGCCCGCAGGGACCATCCCGGATACGCATCGCCCCACGAGGTCTGCATGAAGTCCCGCTGCTGGGCCACGGGGTCGGTGTGCGGGGTAAACCAGATGGCCCGCACGAAGGCTGCCCACTCCATCACCCGCACTTCGACGTTCAGCCCGACCTCGCGCAACATCCCCTGGGCGGCCTCAGCCACCTGGCGGTCCATGTAATAGCGCCCTTCCGTGACCAGGGACACCAGCTTCCGGTTGGTGTCGAAGTTCGCCTCGCGCAGCAGTTGCCTGGCCCTGGCCGGATCGTGAGTGTACTTCTTCACCGACACGTAGCCGTGGTGGTTGCGCGAGAGGGGGGAGTCCGCCGGGATGCCGTTTCCCAGCAGGACTTTCTCCACGATGAGCTGACGGTTGATGGCATAGTTGAACGCCTGCCGCACCCGCCGGTCCTGGAAGTAGGGCTTGGTGGTGTTGAACGCCCAGTAGAAGACGCGGAAGTTGGGCTTCTTGATGATGTCGAACTTGCCGGTCCGCTCCAGCGAGGCCAGATTCTGGGCGGGAACGTTGGGAATCATGTCCACGTCGCCGCTCTCCAGCGCCAGCACGCGCGCGGCGTCCTCGGGGATGACACGGTATTCAATGGCGCCGATGGCGGGCGCGCCGCGGAAGTAATTGGGGTTGCGCTGCAGAACGATCTTCTGCCCCGACGTCCAGGAGACGAAGCGGAATGGCCCGGTGCCCACGGGAGTCCGGGCGAAGTCCGCCCCGAATTTCTGCACCGCCGACGGGCTGGGGATCATCGCCGAGGGTGTGGCCAATAGGTAGAGAAATCCGCTAGTCGGCCTCGGCGTGGTGACCCGGAGCGTGTAGGCGTTCACCACCTCGACGGCCCTGATGTAAGGTCTCCACCGGCCGCGGGCGGCCAGCGCGTTCTTCTCGTCCAGGACGCGCTCGACGTTGAATTTGACGGCCTCGGCGGTGAAGTCCGTGCCGTCGTGGAACTTGACGCCCTGGCGGAGGGTGAAGGTCCAGACCGTGCCGTCTCCCGACACAGACCACCGCTCTGCCAGCAGGGTGGTCAATTTCCCACTCTCGTCGATGCGGAAGAGGCCGTCGTAGATGTTGATGGCGACATCGAAGGAGGGACGATCGAGCGCATTCTGCGGGTCCAGCCTCACAGGCTCCGCCGAGAGCCCGTAGACGACTCTCGGCATGGAAGCGGCGCCCTGTCCCTCTCGCTGACCGTCCAAAAGGATGCCGCAGGCAACAGCGACGGCGATGACCAGCGACATGGTGCGCGTCCACAAGCGGCTCACCGCTCTTCCCCCCCCAGGCGCGTGGTGCCGTTAGTGTTTCGCGCCACGCGGTCAACTCCTGCTCGGGGCCCCGGTCGCCTGCACCGGGCGCGACGTCTCGGCCAGCGCAAAAGTAGTTGATCCATCCGCGCAGATAGTCGTTGATCGCCTGGATGCGCGTGGTCATTTCGCTGGCTTCGGCTCCCCGCGTCAGACGTCGGAGGGTCGCCTTGGCCTTCCGTAGCACCGCGGAAACCGGCAATCCAACCGGGCACGCCATCCGAAGGGTGATGCGAGGGCACCCGCGCGCGGGGATTCCTCCACGATGCGCGAAAGTTACGTATTGCGCAGGCACCGGAGCCACGCAGGCGTGAGATGAGAGGGCTGCTGAGCCTCAGGCACTCCGGATCCGCCACCGACGAGGCACTGCTCGCCGCCGCGGCGCAGGGCGACGTGCGCGCCTTTGAGGCGCTGTACGACCGCTACAGCCGGGCGGTGTACTCGCTGGCCCTGCGCATGCTCCGCGACGCGAAGGCCGTCGAGGAGGTGACCCAGGAGGTCTTCCTGAGCGTGTGGCGGGGCGGGCGCGACTATGACCCGCGGCGCGGCAGCGCCCGCAGCTGGATCCTGGCCCTCGCCCACCACAAGAGCGTGGACGCGGTGCGCCACCAGCGGCTGCGGGCCGCCGACCGCCTCAGCGAGGAGATGACCGGCGAGACCGACGTGGTGGGGGAAGCGATCCGCAGCGTGGAGGGCGCCCGCGTGCGCGAGGCGCTGGCCGCGCTGTCGGAGGTTCAGCGGGAAGCCATCACGCTGGCGTACTACCAGGGGTACACCCAGCAGGAGATCGCCGACCGGCTGGGGCTGCCGCTCGGCACGGTCAAGACGCGGATGCGGGACGGGATGCTCCGCCTCCGCATCCTGCTCGGCCGGAGTATGCAAGGAGAGCAGACGTGACCCACGGGGAGCTGAAGGAAGACATCGCGGCGTACGCCCTGGACGCCCTGGCCCCGGAGGAGGCCCGGAAGGTTGAGGCGCACCTGCGGGCCTGCGAGGAGTGCCGAAGCGAGGTGGCCGCCCTGCGCGAGGTGGCGGGCGAGCTGGCCTCTGGGGCTCCAATGGTCGAGCCACCATCGGCCCTGCGGGCTCGCGTGCTGGCGGCCGTGCGGCCGACGCCGCCGGCGGTGACCTTGCCGCGGGCGTGGGCGGTGAGCCTGGCCGGCGCCGCGGCGGCGGTGCTCCTCATCCTCGCCGGCCTCACCGTGTCGCTGCAGCGGGAGCGCGCGGCGCTGCACGCGCGCCTGGCCGCCCAGGGACAGGTGCTGGCGCTCCTGGCGAGCCCCACGGCGAAAACGGCGAGCCTCACCGGCACCGTGCCGGCCGGCGTCCGCTTCGTCTACGATCCGGACCGCCGCCGCGCCGCGCTGGTCGTCACCGATCTGCGCGACCCCGGCCGCGAGTTCGTCTACCAGCTCTGGCTGATCGCCGGCCAGCAGCCCGAGAGCGCAGGCGTCTTCCGCCCGGTGCCCGGGCAGCCCATCATCGTCCCGGTCGCCGCCGACCTAGCCCGCTACCAGGTGGTGGCCATCACCGTCGAGCGCGGCCCCCACGGCGTCCCCAGGCCCACCGCCACCCCCATCCTGCTGGCGAAGATCTGAGGCCGGCTCCACACCCGCTTGACTCCGGGCCCGTCCCCGGGTCGCCATCTCGCTGGCGGTGCCGGGCGTCGACCTGCTGGGAGATGGGTTGCGGGACGCCCTGGACCCGCGGCTGGGAACGTGACGCCGCGGCGGGTCCTGCGGCGAGACCCGCGTGATTGGAGGGAGCGGCTACAAGATCAGACTGTGGATGCGGCGGTAGATCTTGTCCAGATCCTTGCGGCGGTTCGGGTCCAGCCGGCCGCTGGTGATCGCCTTCTTGAGCGTGAGGAGAAGGGTGGGGTACGGCAGCCTGCTCAGAAGGGACGGTGATGCCCGGGCCACAGTCTCGAGCTCGACGTACGCTTCCTCGATCGCCGGGTCCGGAAGCTCCTCACCGGCAATCTGGCGGCGGAGGTGCACTCGCTCATGGAGGATAGTAAATAGCCGTTCGGCGCGCGGCAGAGTCTTCTCAACCCAGATTTCATCCGAGTCCTCCCCGACATTCACGAGACCCACGATGAGGCCGCGGCGGGTCCGGAGGGGGCCGCAGTCCAGAACGCGGGCCAGGTTGTGGCGGCGGAGATGCTTCTCCACAATCCGCATTCTGGGAAGTGTGGCACGGCGCCGAGGCATGGCAATCCCATCCCTGGGAGCGCGACCCCGATCACGTCAGCCGGTGATCCAGCGCGGATCACGGTCTGTGTGCTGTACCCCTGGTCTCCACACTGCCACGTCAACACCCCTCCTGCGCGAATCCGCCTTTATCCTCACTATCGGCGGCCGCGGCCCTTTCTTGAGACGAGAATCGCGCCCGGCCAATCCTGCCACGGAGGGCCGTCAAGTGCCCCGTGGAAACCTTGCCGCGGCCGGCACGACGCACCTGGCCTCCCACCCGTTTGAGGACAAGTCCATGACCCTCTACGGGCTGACCGTCGGCTACCGCCTGGTGGAGTTCGTGGTGATGGACGCCATCCTGGCCGCGTGGGCGTGACGCGCCGTCGCCGCGAATGCCCCCGCGCTCGCCCGCCGCGCGGGCAAGGAGAGGGTGCCCCGGCCGTGGAACTCATGCTTATGCTTCCTTCATGCGCAGGCCCAGCTTGGCTGAGGCCGAGCATCACTGGTGTTCCGGACTCCGCACCGTCGCGGGTGCGCCGTGCGGCGGTGCGCCGTGAGTCCGGTGAGCGCGGTAGAGTGGCGCACCTTGCACCGACGTTGAACGTGCCGCGCGGTAGAACGGAACACCTTGCACCGAGTCGAACGTGCCGGTCGTGGGGCGCCGTGAGTCCGGTGAGCGCGGTAGGATGGTGCACCCTGGTAGAACGTGGCACGTGCCGGGCAAGACCCTCCCCGCGTCGGACCCTTGGAGAAGGGTGGAGTGACCCGCCTGAAATGTCTGAAGACCCCCGATTGCCCCAGGTAGGGGCACTCCAGACATTTCAGGTGGGTCAGTGGCACAAAGACACTCCATCCAACCCTATCGGCTAACGTTTATGCGTGCGGTCCTGCAGCGGGTTGCCAGAGCGGCGGTGTCGGTGGATGGCGAGACGGTGGGCGCCATCGGACGCGGCGCCGTCATCCTGCTGGGCGTGGGGCAGGGGGACGGTCCCGATCAGGCGGAGGCGCTGGCCGCGAAGGTGGCGCACCTGCGCGTCTTCGATGACGACGCCGGCAAGATGAATCTCTCGCTCGTGGACATCGGCGGCGAGGTGCTCAGCGTCTCCCAGTTCACGCTGTACGCGGACACCTCGCGGGGCCGCCGTCCCGGCTTCTCCTACGCGGCCCCGCCCCAGGAAGCGGAGCGCCTGTACGCGCTGTTCAACGAGCGGCTGCGCGCGCTGGGGATCCCGGTGGCCACCGGGCGCTTCGGCGCCAGGATGCTGGTGGAGATCTACAACGACGGCCCGGTCACTTTGATCCTTGAAGCATCATCCTAAATTTGACCCGGATATCTATCATGCGAAGACCGGCTATGCCGGTGACCCCCCTGAAATCTCCGAAGACCCTCGCGCTTCGACACAGGGGGTCCGCCGGAGATTTCAGGGGGGTCAGTCTGGAGCTTCGACCATGAACCGGGAGAGGGAGATCAGGGGAGGGGAAGTATCGGAGGGGGTACCGTGAGTTCGGCGAGCGCGGGAGGGTGCCGCTCCTTGCACGGGAGTTGAACGTGCCGGATCACCCTTCCCCTCCGACTTAGCGACCTGACCGCGGAGGAGGACGACGATGGACGATCGCCTGCAGCGCGCCGATGCCACGGTGGCGGCCATGCTGGACCTGGCCGGGGTTACCGCCTCGGCCGAGGAGCGGAGCCGCGTGGCCGACCAGTGGGCGCGCCTGGTGGCGCGCATGGAGGCCATGGACCGGCTTCCGCTGGAGGGCCAGGAGCCGGCCGGGATGCTCCGGCTGCGCCCGACGGGCGCGGAAGGTGAGGGGAAGGCGCCACGGCCGGCCGCGGCGCGCCGTTCGCCGGCGAAGCGGGCGTCCACGCGCCGGCCACCCACGGTGCGGTCCCGGAAGAGGAGGTAGGCCATGGCCACCGCGACGCTGCCTTCGGACACCATCGCCGGCCTGGCCGCCCTCATCCGGCGACGCCAGGTCTCGCCCGTAGAGATCACCCGGATGGTCTTGGACCGCATCGCGGCGGTGGATCGCCGCCTCAACAGTTTCATCACCGTGTGCGCCGACGAGGCGATACAGGCGGCGCGCGCCGCGGCGTCGGAGATCGCGCGGGGACGCTACCGGGGTCCCCTGCACGGCGTTCCCGTCTCGGTGAAGGACCTGATGGCCATGCGCGGCCACCGGCTGACCGGCGGGTCGAAGATCCTGGCGGACCACGTGCCGGATTTCGACGCCACCGTGGTCGCCCGGCTGCGCGAGGCGGGCACGGTGATCGTGGGGAAGACCAACCTGCACGAGTTCGCCTACGGCGTCACCAACAACAACGTCCACTACGGTCCGGTCCGCAACCCCTGGGACACCTCGCGCATCCCCGGCGGCAGCAGCGGCGGGTCCGCGGTGGCGGTGGCCGCGGGGCTGGGCGCCGGGACGCTGGGCAGCGACACCGGCGGATCGGTGCGGATCCCCGCCGCGCTGTGCGGGCTGGTGGGCCTGAAAGTGACCTACGGCCGCGTGAGCCGGCACGGCGTGCTGCCGCTGAGCTGGTCGCTGGACACGGTGGGGCCGCTGGCCTGGACCGCGGAGGACGCGGCCATCCTGCTGCGGGCGATTGCCGGCGCCGACCCGCGCGATCCGTCTTCCTCCGACGCGCCGGTGCCCGACTACCAGGGCGGGCTGCGCGGGGGCATCCGCGGGCTGCGCGTCGGCCGGCCGCGCCAGTACATGTTTGACCTGGTAGACTCAGAGGTGGCCGCGGCGGTCGAGGAGGCGATCGGCGTGCTGCGGTCGCTGGGCGCGGAGGTGGAGGAGGTCTCCACGCCGTGGCTCGACGACGCCATCTCCGCGGCGGCGGCCATCGTGCATGCGGAGGCGGCCGCCTATCATCTCGCTTGGCTGCGCACCCGGCCGCAGGACTACGGCGACGAGGTGCGCGAGCGGCTGCTGGTGGGGACGAGCCTGCCCGCCGTGGCCTACGTCCAGGCCCAACGCACGCGCAGCCTGCTCATCGCGCAGATGGAGGTGGTCTGGCGTGCGGTGGATGTGCTGGTCGCGCCCACGACGCCCGCCCCCGCCGCGCGCATCGGTGACGCGACAGTCCCGGTGAACGGCCGCGAGATGGACGTGCGGACAACCTTCATCCGGTGCACGTACCCGGTGAACTTCCTGGGCCTTCCTTCCATCTCCGTGCCGTGCGGGTTCACGCGGGCGGGGCTGCCGGTCGCCTTCCAGATCATCGGGCGCCCCTTTGCCGAGGACGTGCTGCTGCGCGCGGCGCACGCCTACCAGCAGCAGACGGACTGGCACGTGCGCCGGCCCCCGCTGGCCTGACGCTCCGCGAGCGGGAGGCGGCGCGATGGCACCGGTGCGGTCGCTGGTCTTCATCGCCATGCTGGCGGCCATGGCCTTCCTGCTCATGGCGACGCTCAACGTGCCGGTGCTGCCGGCGGCGCCCTACCTGCGCTACGACCCCAGCGACGCGGTGGGGCTGGTGGCTGCGGTGACCATGGGGCCGGCCGCAGCCGTGGCGGTGGTGTTCCTGAAGGATCTGCTGTGGCTCTTCCTGCGGGCGCGCGGGCCCTTCGGGCCGGCCGCCGACTTCATCGCCGCGGCCACCTTCGTGGGCGTTGCGGGATGGGTCTATCACCGGCGTCCTCTCCGCGCGGCGCCCGGCGGGCCGCGCCGCGACGCGGCGTGGCTGGGTCTGGCCTGCGTGGCCGGTGTGACCGCGCGCGTCCTCATCATGATCCCCGCCAACTACGCGATCCTCTACCTGCAGTTCGGGATGCCGCCCGCGCGCGTGACGGCGCTGCTGCTGCCGGCGATCGTGCCGTTCAACGCCATCAAGGGTGCGCTCAACGGTGCGCTGGCGGTGATGCTGGTGAGCGTGCTGGCCCGGCGGGGGATGACGCAGCCGGCCGCCAGGAGGTAGCCCGTGCCCGGTTCGCGTCCCGAAGACCTCCTCGCCTTCCTGGCGGAGCGCCGCACGGTCCGCATCTACCGCGACACGCCGGTCTCCCCTGACCTGGTGCGCCGCCTGCTGGAGGCCGCCACCGCCGCGCCCTCCGCCCACAATGCGCAGGCCTGGCGGTTCGTGGTCATCGAGCGCGACGCGGTGAAGCAGCGCCTCGCCGACCGGATGGCCGATCGCTGGCGGCGCGACCTGGAGCGCTCCGGCGTCGATCCCAAGGCGATCGAGGTTCAGTTGCGCTTTTCCATCCGGCGGTTCTCCACGGCGCCCCTCCTGATCCTGGCCTGTTACACCATGAAGGAGATGGACGCGTATCCAGACCGCGCGCGGCGCGCCGCGGAGCGGACCATGGCCGTGCAGACCGTGGCGGTGGCGATTCAAAATCTGATGCTGGCCGCGGCGGCCTACGGGCTCGGCAGCTGCTGGGTGTGCGCGCCGCTCTTTTGCCCCGGGTTGGTGCGGCGCGCGCTGCGCCTTCCCGCGGACTGGGAGCCACAGGCGCTCGTGACCGTCGGTTATCCGGCGCACACTCCCCCGGTGCCGCCGCGCAAGGCGCTGCAGGACGTCGTGATCACGCGATGATCGTGGCCCTGGCCGGCGGCGTGGGCGGCGCCAAAATGGTGGAGGGTCTCGCCCACGCGCTGGCCGATCCCGCGGACCTCACCGTCATCGTCAACACCGCGGATGACGCGGAGTTCCACGGCCTGCACGTTTCGCCCGACAGCGACACCATCATGTACACGCTGGCGGGCATCGTGAACCGCGAGACGGGGTGGGGCGTCGCCGGCGACACGGTGGCGGCGATGGCCATGCTGGGGGAGTACGGGGAGGAGGCCTGGTTTCGCCTCGGCGATCGCGACCTGGCCACCCACATCCTGCGCACGCGGTGGCTGCGGGCGGGCTGGCGGCTGACCGAGATCGCGGGGGAAATGTGCCGGCGCCTGGGCGTGCCCGCGCGGCTGCTCCCCATGTCGGACGATCCGGTGCGCAGCGTGGTCCTGACGCCGGAGGGCGAGATCGACTGGCAGGACTTCTTCGTGCGCCGGCGCGGCATGGCGCCGTTTCGCGGCATCCGGCTGGCCGGCATCGAGTCGGCGCGGCCCACGCCGGAGGTGCTGGAGGCGCTGCACGGCTGCCGCGCCATCGTGTTCGCTCCCAGCAACCCGCTGGCCAGCCTCGGGCCGATCCTGGCGTTGCCCGGCGTGCGCGACGCGATCGAGACCGCGCGGGCCGTGCGCGCGGGGGTTAGCCCGCTGGTGGGCGGAGCGGCGATCAAGGGTCCCCTGGTGGCCATGATGGAAGGCATCGGGCTCGAGCCCACCTCCACCGCGGTGGCGCGGATGTACCGGGGGTTGCTGGACGTTTTCGTGATCGACCCCGCCGACGCTGCGGAGGCCGCGGCGATTGAGGCGCTGGGGATGCAGGCCGTGGTGCGGCCGACCCTCATGACCACGCTGGACGACAAGATCCGCGTGGCCCGCGCGGTGCTGGAGCTGACCCGCTGACGCACGCCTGCGCCATGCGCCTGCACATTCTCGTTCCCACCAAGCGCTTTGACGAGGCCAAGCAGCGACTGGCGCCGGCCCTGGACGACCACCGGCGGCGGGTGCTCTCCCGCGCGATGCTGACCGGCGTGTTGCGCGCCGCCGCCCGGGCTGGCGGCGCCGGAGGGCGGTGGGTGGTGGGCGGCGATCAGGAGGTGGCGGACCTCTGCGCGCGGGAAGGGTGGGCGTGGCTTCCGGAGTTGGGCCGCGATCTCAACGAGACGCTGGTGCGGGCCGTTGCCCGCTGCGCCGCGGCGGGCGCCGGCGGAGTCCTCATCCTGCCCGCCGACCTCCCGCTGCTGCGTGCCGCCGATGTGGAGACGGTGCTGGCGGCCTGGCGGCCGGGCCGGGCGGTGTTGGTGCGCAGCCGGGACGGCGCGGGCACCAACGCGCTGGTGCTGCCCGCGGCGGGCACCGGGGCGCTGTGGTTCGGGCCGGGCAGCGCCGACCTGCACCGCGGGGGGTTGGAAGCGCGCGGGCTCGAAGTGGTGGAAATGGAGGTCCCGGGAATCGCCGCGGACCTGGACGTCCCCGCGGACCTGGCGCGCCTGGCCGCCGACGAACGGTTCCCGGGCGACCTGCGGGCGCTCGTGGGCGCGCGTACACCGTGAGTTCATGCGCCGGATCGACTGCGCCGTTGAGTTGGACGCCGGGCAGCGCCGAACGCCTCAGGAAGCGAAACCCGCGCCGCCGGGTGACCCCCCTGAAATCTCTGGGGGACCCCTCCGGGACAGCTTGAAGGTCTTCAGAGATTTCAGGGCGTCAGTCCGAGCATCATCGGATGTGGGAAACCCGCGGAATCAGGGGGGCGACGCGAAGTCGGCGATCGCGGCAAGGGCGGTGCGCCTTGCAGAAACCTGGAACGTGCGGAGGTTGGGGTATCACTCCAGGAATGCCGTGAGCAGCCGGCGCTCCAGTTCCTTGGCGACCTCCGAGAGGTCCTTTACCGTGTCCACCGCCCGCCAGTAGGCTCTGGACTTGAAGGCGCCCAGCCGGCGCTCCCCGGCCAGGCGCGGGAACGTGGTCTGCTCGTGGTCGCCGCGCTCCGGCAGCAGCGGAAGCACCTTCGGGGACAGGGCGTAGATGCCGGCGTTGATCCAGTGCGGAAGCTCAGGTTTCTCCACGAACGCCACGATCTTGCCGTCGCTGTCCACCTCGACGACGCCGTAGGAGCTGGTGTACGGGATCAGCACCACGGTCGCCAGGTTGTCGGTCTCCTGATGCATCGTGATGAGCGCGGCGATGCGGAGGTTGGTGATAATGTCGCCGTTGGTGGCGATGCACACGTCGTCGGGCGTGATCATCTGCATGGCCTGGCGGAGCGCGCCACCGCGGCCCAGCGGGGTGGACTCCACCGAGTAGCGGATGCGGACGCCCCACTTCTCGCCGTCGTCAAAATAATCCTGGATCACCTGGTGCCGGTACCCGCAGGCGATCACGATGTCCGTGACCCCCTGCGCCTGCAGCCACTGGATCTGATAGCCCAGAATGGGGATGCCCAGGACTTCCACCATGGGCTTGGGGCGGTCTTCGGTGAAGGGCCGGAGGCGCTCGCCCTTGCCTCCGGCCAGGATGATGGCGTGCACCGGTGTCACCTCCCGATCTCTCCCCATTCTACCAGCTTGTGCGAGAATTCGACTCAGGCCTGCGACCAGCCTGCGTTGACAAGTCCTGGAACGGGTCGCTACACTCGAATAACCCTGCGCCGCGGGACGCCGCGGCCCGAGAGCCCGGGCGGAGGGCGCCACGCCTGCGACGGCCGCGCGCGGGGGGGGCGCCGTGAGTCCGGGGAGACTTGGCAAACCTCACGGGTACGCACGGTGAGACGGAGGCGGGAGCATGCGGTGGCAGGCACCGCGAGGCATGCACGACATCCTGCCGCCCGAGGTGGCGCGGTGGCAGGCGGTGGAGGGCAGAATCCGCGACCTGGCCCGCCGCTACGGCTATCAGGAGATTCGCACGCCCGTCGTCGAGCATACGGAGGTGTTCCAGCGCGGCATCGGCGAGGGTACCGACATCGTGGAGAAGGAGATGTACACCTTCACCGACCGGGGCGGGCGGAGCCTGAGCCTGCGGCCCGAGGGCACAGCGGCGGTCATGCGGGCCTACCTGGAGCGCGGTATGTCCGGGTGGCCGCAACCGGTGAAGCTCTACTACATCGCGCCCATCTTTCGCTACGACCGGCCGCAGAAGGGTCGCTACCGGCAGCACCACCAGTTCGGCGCGGAGGTGATCGGCTCCCCGCATCCGGCCGCGGATGCGGAGGTGCTCAGCCTGCCCATCCGGCTCATGCAGGACCTGGGCCTCACCCACGTGGAGGTGCACCTGAACAGCGTGGGCGATCCTCAGTGCCGGCCGGCCTACATCGCCGCGCTGCGGGAGTACTTCGGGCGGCATCTGTCCGACCTGTGCGAGGACTGCCGGCGGCGCTACGACATCAACCCGCTGCGCATCCTGGACTGCAAGGTGGACGGATGCCGGCGCGTGGCCCGGGAGGCGCCGCCCATCTTCCCCTACCTGTGTGACGCGTGCCGCGCGCACTTCGAGGGGGTGCAGCGGCACTTCTCGTGGCTGGGGATTCCCTACGCGGTGGATGCCTCCATCGTGCGCGGCCTGGACT
>JACQTN010000415.1 GCA_016210785.1 Armatimonadota bacterium | reverse complement strand
GGGCGGGGGGCGAGACCCTGGGATTCTTCGCCGTCGGCGCCGAGTCCGCGCGGCGCTACGACGAGGAGGCTCTCCGGCTGGCGGCCCTGATCGCGGACCGGGCGAGTGCCGCGATCCAGAACAGCCGGCTATACGAGGAAGAGCGACGCGCGCGGGTCGAGGCGGAGAAGGCCGAGCAGGACTTGGCCTCCCTCACCGAGGCCCTGGACCGGGCCCTGGCCGAGGTCGATCTCCTCAACGCCATCACCACGGCCGCGTCGGGCGAGGAGGATCTCGGCCGCATCCTGGAGCGGGCGCTCGAGCATCTGCGCCGCGTCATCCGCTTCACGGGCGGCTCCATCGCCTTGGTGGAGAGTGACGACCTGGTGATCCGCGCCGCGGTGGGGCCGTTCGCCGAGGTCGCCCTCGGCCAGCGCCTGGCCCGTGGCCGCGGCCTTTCCTGGCGGGTCATCGACATGGGGGAACCATTCATGTCAGGGGATCTCCTCGCCGAGGGACGCCGGCCGACGACCCCGGTGCGTTCATATCTGGCGGTCCCCCTGATCTGGCAGGGACGGCCCTTCGGACTGCTCGAGGTCGATTCGACCGAAACCTACGCCTTCACCGACGCCGACCGGGTGCTGATGCAGAAGGTGGCCGCCGCGCTGAGTCGTCCCATCGAGCTGGCCCAGCGGTACGCTGCGGAGGTGCGCGCGGTGGCGGAGGCCGAGGCGGCGCAGTGGCGCCTGAAGTTCCTGGCCGAGGCCAGCAGCCTGCTCGTCGCGTCGCTGGACTTGGAGACGACGCTGGCGAACGTGGCGCAGCTTGCCGTGCCGGAGTTCGCGGACTGGTGCGCCGTCGATCTGGCGGGGGAAGACGGAACCTTCCGGCGGGCGGCCGTGGCCCACGTGGATCCGGCGAAGGTGCGCTGGGCGCGTGCGCTGCAGGAGCGATACCCTCCGGATCCCCACGCGACCCGCGGTATCCCGCATGTGCTGCGCACCGGCCGGCCGGAGATGTACACGGACATCCCGGATTCCCTGCTGGCCGCGGTCGCTCGCGACGAGGAGCACCTGAGAATCCTGCGGGAGGTCGGGGTGACCTCCGCGATGATCGTGCCCATGGTCGCGCGCGACCGGACCCTCGGCGCCCTCACCTTCGTCGCTGCGGAATCGGGGCGCCGCTTCGACACAGACGACCTGGCCCTGGCCGAGGAGCTGGCCCGCCGCGCCGCCCTGGCCGTGGACAACGCGCGCCTGTTCCAGGCGGAACACCGTGCGCGCGCCGGAGCCGAGGAGGCGGTCCGCCGCGTCAACGCTGTAAACAGGCTCATCGCCATCGCCGCCTCCTCGCTCGACCTGGGAGGGGTCTTCGAAGAGCTCGGGGATGTGTTGCGGTCGGTGGTGCCGTTCACGCGGGTCACCGTCTCGCTGTACGTCCCGGAGAAGGACTGGCTCACCATGCCCTACTTCGTCGGTCCCGAGCTAGGCGTGGGCCCGCACCGTCTGGAGGGGCCGAAGGCGGGGACGGTGCGGGGATGGGTGCTCGACCACGGCAGGCCGTTCATTCGCCACGACACGAAGGACGCGGACCAGTTCGCCGAGGACCGGCTGCTGGCCTCGGCGGGCGTCCGGTCCTACGTCGTCGTCCCGATGACGGTGGGCGGCAGGGCCATCGGCACACTCAACCTGGGACACCGCGAGCCGGGGGTTTACGCGGAGGAGCACGTGCGCGTGCTGCAGCCCATCGCCGATCAGATGGCGGTGACGGTGTCGCGTTTCCAGCTCTTCGAGCAGACTGAGCGGCGCGCGGGCGAGCTCTCCGAAACGCTGCAACGGGCCCTGCTGCCCAGCCGGCTCCCCTCCCCGCCCTTCGCCGCCATCGGCGCCGTCTACCGGCCGGCCGACCCCGAGGCAAAGATCGGCGGGGACTGGTATGACGCCTTTCTCCTGCCGGAGGGCACGGTGATGGCCAACATCGGGGACGTCACCGGCCACGGCCTCGCCGCGGCCGCCGCGATGGGCCAGATCCGCCACGTGGTACGGGCCTACGCCCTGGAGGGGCGCGGTCCGGCCGAGATCCTCGCCGTCGTCAACCAGTTCATCTGCAGGCTCGACGGGTTCCAGGCCTCCATGTGGATCGCCGTGCTCGACACCATCTCCGGCGAATTGACATACAGCGGTGCGGGACACCCCCCGGTGCTCGCCCTGACCGGGGATGAGTCGCGCTTCCTGAAGGGCGGTGGTCCTCCTCTGGGCATCGCTCCCGGCACCCGGTACCCGGATGTCCACAGCACGCTCAGCCCCGGCACCCGCTTGATCGCCTGCACCGACGGGTTGCTCGAGGTGACGCGGGACATTGTGGAGGGACAGCGGCGGCTCATGGAAAGTGCCCTCTCCACACGGCACGAGCCCGTCGACCACGCCGTAGAAACGATCATCGATCAGATTCTCGGAGGAACCCAGCCCGACGACGACGTGGTGCTCATGATGCTGGACCTGCTCCCGCTCGACGCGCCACTCCTCCTCCGCCTGCCCGCAGTGCCGGAGAACCTCCGCCTGCTCCGGCGAGCCCTGCGGACTTATGTGGGACGCACGGGCGTTCCGCGCGAGCGAATAGAGGATGTGGTCGTCGCGACGGGGGAAGCCGCGCTCAACGTCGTGGAGCATGCCTACCGCGGTCGCCAGGGGGACGTGGTGCTCCACGGGAGGAAGGACGGTGACATCTTGACGATCACCGTCAGCGACTCCGGGCGGTGGCGGCCCGTGCTGGAGCGCGGCCGGGGCCGGGGCACGCGCATCATGAAGGAATTTGCGGATCGGGTCAGGACCGTGACCGGTCCCGGGGGCAGCGTGGTGGAGTTGACCTGGTCGGTGGAACGGCTGGCGCTGCCCCCATCGTAGCGCCGTGCGGCCCTCAGGACTCCAGCACGGTCCTCAACCGCCGCAGCGCCTCGCGCTGGATGCGCGAGACGTGCATCTGCGAGATTCCCAGCCGCTTGGCAATCTCGGCCTGGGACAGGTCCTCATAGTACCGCAGCCGGAGGACCGTCCGCTCCCGCTCCGGCAGCAGCCGCAGGGCGTCCTCGATGGCCCGGCGGTCCTCCAGGCGCGCCAGCTCGGGGTCCTCGTCGCCGAGGAAGTTGGCGAGCGGCGAGGCCTCCAGGGAGGCGGGGCTGTACGCCCCGCCAAGCTCAAAGACCTGCACCACGTCTTCGAACGAGACCCCGGCCTCCTCGGCGATCTCGGGAACCGTCGGCGAGCGCCCCAGTCGCTGGGACAGGCGCTCCGTGGCACGCATCAGCGCGCTGTTCAACTCTCGCAGGCGCCGCGGGACGCGAATCGTCCACAGCTTGTCCCGGAAGTGGCGCTTGATCTCCCCGACGATCGTGGCGGTGGCGTAGTGCGCGAACTCCGTCCCGCGGGTGGGGTCGAACCGGTCGACGGCGTTCAGCAGCCCCAGTTGCGCGACCTGGATGAGATCCTCCAGCGGCTCCCCGCGGTAGGCGAACTTGCGTGCCAGCGACGCGGCCAGGTCGGCGTGCGCCAGGACCAGCCGCTCCCGCAGCGCCGGGTTTGGGGTCCGCCAGTACTCGAGGAAGAGACCGTGAAGGGCGTCCCGCTCATCTGCCTTCTGCTTCGCGCGGGGCGCCATTCTGCTCCCTGGGGACACGCTTCGTCATCCGGATCATACGTTGCGTTCCACGGCTCTCGAATCGCACGTCGTCCATGAGGCACCGCACCAGAAACGTGGCGAGCTCGCGTTCCTGTCCGCCGCGCCCTCCGCGCGCCTGCCGATAGGCAATGTGCACCTCCAGTTGATCGGGAGCCACGTCAAAGCCGACCTCGACCTGCGGCGCGCCGGCGAGGATCGCCACCGTGCAGGCCTCGCCCACGGCGAGCTTCAGGTCCTCGATGTCGTCCACAGAAAAGGGCATGCGGCCGGCAATGCCGGCCACGACCAGGCGGACGACTACCACGTACTCGGGGCGCGCAGGGATCGTCACCTGGATGCGCTCTGTCTCCGTGCGGGACGGGGGGGAAGGCGTGCTCGAGTCCACGTGCACTCTCCTCTTGCGCCAAGCCTGGTGGGTGCCGCTAGCCGCGGCCCATGGTCGGGGTAATCGCCTTCTCCGTCATGCTGCCCCGTTCCTTGTGCTCGTCGTCACCATATTCCCCCACCGGGCCACAGGCTAAACTTCCCCGGTCTCTCCTCTCCCGGCCGCCTGAGACCTCTCCTGACAACGGCCGCGTTCCCTTGCCATGGCAAGATTCCTGTTTAATCGCGGGGTCGACAGGGAAAACCCATTCCGGACCACAAGTGGGTCGCTCAGATCCACAACAGCGACACGGGGGATCACCCACTGAGGCCGGGCATGGCCGAACGGCCGTCGTGCTTCAGCCTGCGCAGGCACATCGAACGAGGTCCACCGCCAGCGCCGGCTGGTGAGGCGGGCCGGTTGAGCAGAGGGGATATGTGTCCCGCCGCGGACGTGTGGGTTGTGACGCAAAGCGACATCAGGGTGTGCGCCGCCGCAGGAGGTGAAGCCATGCTCGAGACCAGGCAGCGGGAACTCCTCTTCTGGTTCTCCGATCTTTCCAAGGACGATACCCCGCTCGTCGGGGGTAAGAGCGCCAACCTCGGCGAGATGATCCGGGTGGGCGTGCCAGTGCCCCCCGGGTTCGCTGTCACGGCCGCCGCCTACCGGCGGTTCATCGCCCACGCCGAGATCAGGATCCGGCTCGGCCGGTTGCTCCGGCGCGCGAACCCACGCGACCTCAAGGCACTCCACCAGTCCTCTCTGGAGATCCAGGAGATGATCGAGCGCGCGGACCTCCCGCCCGCCCTCGTCGAGGCCATCTGCGGCGCCTACCGCGAGCTGGGCCGGCAGATCGGCGAGCGCGAGGCCTTCGTGGCGGTGCGCTCCTCGGCGACCGCGGAGGATCTGCCCTCCGCGTCCTTCGCCGGGCAGCAGGAGAGTTACCTCAACGTGCGCGGGGAGCGGCAACTGCTGGACAAGGTGCGCGCCTGCTTCGCCAGCCTGTTCACGCCCCGCGCCATCGCCTATCGCGCGCGCAAGGGGTTCGAGCACGAGCGCGTTCACATGGCCGTCGCCGTGCAGAAGATGGTCAACAGCCGGGCCAGCGGCGTGATGTTCACCCTTCACCCGGCCAGGGGGGACAAAGACGTCATCGTGATCGAGGGCACCTGGGGTCTGGGCGAGTTGGTGGTCCGGGGCGAGGTGACGCCTGACGAATACGTGATCCGCAAGCCCGACTTGGCGGTGGTCTCCTCGCGTGCGGCCAGCAAGCAGAAGATGATGGTGCGGGCGGCGCAGAACGGCAACGTCGTGGAGCCCGTGCCCGACACGGACCGGGAGCGGCCGGTGCTGGACGAGGAGCAACTCCGGACGCTGGCCCGCCTGGGGCTCCGCCTGGAGGAGCACTACGGCTGTGCCCTGGATATCGAGTGGGCACACGACGCCGATGACCGGGCGCTGTACATCGTGCAGTGCCGGCCGGAGACCGTGTGGTCGGCGAACGGCGCGGAGGAGCGATCCCAGTTCGTGGGCCCCGCCAGCCAGCGGGTCGAGGCGGCCCGCG
>JACQTN010000040.1 GCA_016210785.1 Armatimonadota bacterium | reverse complement strand
GGGGTGGCCCCACCGGCCCGTCTCGGCCGGGGACGGCGGGCGCATGCGGGGCGCGCCTCGCTTGCCTTCGATGGAGTGCATCAGCGCCGTCTCCTCCCCGCACACGAACGCGCCGGCCCCTTCCTTGACGATGATGTCGAAGTCCAGACCCGAGCCCAGGATGTTGGTGCCCAGATACCCGGCGGCCCGGGCATCCTCAATGGCCGCCTCCAGGTGCTTCACGGCCAGCGGATACTCGGCCCGGACGTAGACGTATCCCCACCGCGTGCCGATGGCGTGAGCCGCGATGAGCATGCCCTCCAGGATCCTGTGGGGATCGCCTTCGATCACGGTGCGGTCCATGAAGGCGCCCGGATCCCCCTCGTCGGCGTTGCACACCAGGTACTTCACGGGATCGGGCTGCCGCCGGCAGATCTCCCACTTGATGCCGGTGGGGAACCCCGCGCCGCCCCTTCCCCGCAGCCGGCTCCGCTTGACCGCGTCGATGACCGCGTCGGGGGTCATCGCCAGGGCCCGCGGGAGCGCCTCGTATCCCCCCGTTGCCAGGTAGTCGTCGAGGGAGAGAGGATCGATGACGCCGCAGTTGGCGGTGGTCACCTTCACCTGCGGGGCAAAGAAGGGAGAGTCACGGCGGTCGGGAGTGCGGCTCACGACCCAGTCCTCGGACGGCCTGAGCGCACCACCCACGCCGAAGTGCCCTTCCAGGAGAAGGCGGGCCAGATGTGACTCCACGAGGCCGTAGAGGATGCTCTCGCCGTTGGCGGTGATCTCGACCAGGGGCTCCCGGTGGCAGGCTCCCAGGCAGCCCGTGCGCTTGATTGACACCGGCAGTCCCATCTGCCCGGCCGCCTGCTGCAGTGCCTGGAAGGTTGACTCGGCGCCCGCGGCCAGGCCGCAGGTGGACGTGCCCACCCGGATGGACGCGGTCACGGCCGGCCTCCTTCCTCGGACGCACGCAGAGCCTGCGCCAGCGAGATGACCCGTTCGGGCGTCATGCGACCGTGGGCGGTCTCGTTGGCGATCACCACCGGAGCCAGGCTGCAGCCGCCGACGCAGAAAACTGTCTGGAGGGTGAACATGCCATCGGGGGTGGTCTCCTCCTCCTCGATTTGCAGGTGAGCCTTCAGGGCGTCCAGGATGGCGGGAGACGCTCCCACGTGGCAGGCGGTCCCGCGGCAGACGCGGATCTGGATGCGGCCGGGCGGGGTAAAGCGGAACTGGTTGTAGAAAGTGGCCACGCCGTAGATGCGGGCCAGCGGGATGCCGAGCTCACGCGAGGCATGCTGGAGGGCGCGCTCGGAGAGGTAGCCGTAGAGCCCCTGGATCTGCTGCAGGACCGTCACCAGGGCGTCGTGCCGGCCGCGGTGGCGGTCCAGCACGGCGGCCAGATCTGGTGGCGGCGGTTCGCTCAGGGGATCACCCAGGTAGACCATCTTGCGCAAGCGTCCCGCCTGCCTGGCTGCCACTGCTCCCATGACCGTCCCTCCACCTGCACTCAATACCGGTATCGGCGGTACGGCTTACCCTGTGCCCGTCTTGCGGAGAGAAGCACGACGCTGGTCCTGCCTCCCCGGGACCGGCGTGATCGGGCGGGACCGCATCAGTCGTTGGGTCCACGAGGGCCGAGAAGCCCCCTCCAGTATTGCAGTCATGCCGCAGGTCCGCATCAGGCGGCCGCCGGATTATGCCTCGGACTGACACAGTAGCGGGCTGGGGAACGCGTGCCGGAAGCGGCGCCGGAGGCGGGGAACAGACCTTTGGTGCGGGGGCCTTCGGTGCGGGCCCCGTGGTGGTTCTGCGCACCAGCGGCCGGGCGGCCGCGGGCGCGGCCTCGCGCTGTCCGGGATTACTCCCGCGTCAGGAACCGGGTGAGCTCCGCGGGGTCCAGCTCCGCGCCGGTGAACCGGCGGGCCTTCTCGCGCCAGGAGAGGGTGGATCCGGGCGCCCAGTAGGATGCCCGGATCGCCTCGACGGCCTCGGGGTCTGACCACGGGCGAGGCGTTATCTCGCCCAGGCGCGTGTGGTTGGCGGCGGCGACCACGTCCGCCAGGATGTAGTTCTGGCGGTACACCGGGTAGTTGGCCAGGAACGCCGTGAACGCCCACCCGGAAGAGGGCAGGGCGGCGACGCCCACGTACCGGGCCGTAGCGTCGGCAGAGAGCGCGTCCAGATCCCGGTCGGGATCGTCGAAGACGCCGTACTCGAAGGTGACGTGCATCATGTACTCGCGCAGGTAGTAGCCGTACCACAGCCGCAGCCACCGGCCCCAGTCTGCCGCGGTGCGTGCGTCCGCGCCCGCCACGTCCACGATCCACCCCTCATGGCGCGCGAACAGCGCCATCGTCTGCGCCATCATCTCGGTGATCGGGCCGCGCTCGTAGTTAAAGGTGTGCCGCTTCTGGGCCGCGCCGGCCCAGTGGAAAGCGTGGCCGAACTCGTGAAAGACCGTGGAGCAGGCGGGGAACCCGTGGCGGGGCGCCAGGTAGATGCGGATGTCCTCCGGGACGCGGATCGCGATGCAGATGCCGTGGTACGGGATCTCGGCGGTCACCACGTCAATCGTGGCGGCCGCCTCCGCCAGGCCGAGCCGGCGGAAGGTCTTGTAGGCCAGCGGCAGCATGCGCTCGGGCGTGAACAGGGCGCGGAACGGCGTCTCGCCCGCGCCCACGATGAAGGCGCCGTCCCACGGCTGCGGGTCCTCGATGTCGGACGCCTGCGCCGCCCGCGCCAGCGCGGCGCGATAGGCGTCGCGCGTCCCGCGCTCCAGCGCGGCGATGACGCCTCGCACCTCTTCCACGGTGAGCGACTCGGGGGCGAGGGCGAAGTCGGGGTAGGCGCGGAAGCCGGCCTCCCGCGCCAGATCGTTGCGCGTCCGCATCAGCGCCTGCGTCGTGCCGGCGACCGTGCCACCCAGGCGGGCCAGCCCCTCCCACGCCTCCCGCCTGAGGCTGTGGTCGGGCTCCGTGGCCAGGATCGTCCGGGCTGCCTCCGGGCTGATCTCGCGGCCCCTCACCACCGGCCTGAGCCTGATGATGGCGCGCAGGATCTCATTCTTCTGGCGCAGGACGTCGGGGTGGGCGGTGATGCGGGCGAGCCCGATTTCGCGGCGCCACACCTCCACCCACCGCCGGAGCAGCGGGTCCAGGTCGTGGGCACTCCACTCCTCGAGCAGCTCCCACAGGCCGGGCCGGCGGAGCAGGCCGGCCCGCATCGCCTCCGCCGCGTCGAGATCCCCGCCCTGGCCGCCGTACACCCACCAGTAGTTCAGCCAGTACAGGGTGTCGACGTACTCCAGCTCGACGTCGAGCAGTTCCAGGGCCCGGCGCAGTTCCTCGACGGTCCGCGCCGGGCTCACTGAGGATGGCTCTGAGAAAGCGGCCACCAGGTGTGCCTCCTGGAGAAGCAGACTTCAACGGGTGAGGAGCGCGTTTCAGAAGGATCATGCGCAGGCCCGGCTTCCCAGGATGTGTCGGTATCGGCGCTACGCGTTGAACTACGCAGGATCGGGCTCGCGCCGCCGAGGCCGAGCATCATCTGTGATCCGGAACCCCCCACCGTCGCGGGTGTGCCGCGAAGTTGGTGCGCCGTGGGCGCCGTAAGTCCGGCGAGCGCGGTAGGATCACGCACCTTGCAGGCACGTCGAACGTGCCGGTGAGCGCGGC